>NZ_WPCD01000225.1:0-5630 GCF_009741955.1 Halogeometricum sp. CBA1124
AGGCGGGCACTCGAGGCGGCGGGGTACAACGCGTTCAACTGACGCCGAAGCGTCTCGTCGACCTCCTGACGGACTCCGGTACCGGCACGATGAGCGCCGACCAGTGGGCCGCGATGATGCGCGGCGACGAGGCCTACGCCGGCAGTCGAAGTTTCGACGAACTCCGCAAGGCCGTCCGCGACGTGATGGGGTTCGACCACGTCGTCCCCACGCATCAGGGCCGCGGCGCGGAGAACGTCGTCTACGGCGTCCTCGTCGAGGAGGGCGACGTGGTGCCGAACAACGCCCACTTCGACACGACGCGCGCCCACGTCGCCAACCAGGGGGCCGACCCCGTGGACTGTCCGCACGAACTCGCGACCGACCCCGACGCCGACCACCCGTTCAAGGGGAACTTCGACCTGGAGAAGGGGTGGGAACTCGTCGAGGAAGTCGGCGCGGAGTCGATTCCGGTCGTCGTCCAGACTATCACGAACAACTCCGTCGCCGGTCAACCCGTCAGCGTCGAGAACACCCGCGAGGTGGCCGCCTTCGCCGACGAGATAGACGCCACGTTCGTCGTCGACGCCTGCCGGTTCGCCGAGAACGCACACTTCGTCCGCGAACGCGAGGCGGAGTTCGCGGACGCCTCCGTCGCCGACGTGGCCCGCGAGCAACTCTCCTACGCCGACGCGGTGACGATGTCGGGGAAGAAGGACGCCCTCGTCAACATCGGCGGCTTCGCCGCGATGGACGACCCCGACCTGTTCGAGGCGGCCAAGCAACGCGGCATCCTCTACGAGGGCTTCCCCACCTACGGCGGCCTCGCCGGACGCGACGTGGCGGCGATGGCCGTCGGCCTCCGCGAGGCCGTCGAACCGCCGTACGTGGAAGAACGGGTCGAACAGGTGGCCGAACTCGGCCGTCTGCTCACCGACGCCGGCGTCCCCGTCTACGAACCCACCGGCGGCCACGCCGTCTACGTCGACGCCGAGTCCGTCCTCCCGCACGTCCCGAAAGAGCAGTTCCCCGGGCAGGAACTCGTCTGCGCCCTGTATCTGGAGGGCGGCGTCCGCGGCGTCGAACTCGGCGGGTTCGCCTTCCCCGGAACCGACCGACCGGACCTCGTGCGACTCGCCCTCCCGCGCCGGACGTACTCCCGCGAACACCTCGAACACGTCGCGGAGACGGCCGCCGCGGTGAAGGAGTCGGCCGAGTCCTACGGCGGCCTCGAAATCGTCGAGGAACCGTCGATGCGCGAACTCCGACACTTCTCGGCGCGCCTCGAACCGACCGAGGCGTCGTCGACGGCAGACTGACGGTCACCGCCTTCCACCCGTCCCCTCCGCTGGACGTATGCTGTCCGTCCCCCAACAGTCGGACATGAACGGCGATGGCAGTCGAACCGAACCGTTCCCCGTCGGTCGACGAACGGTGGTCGACGCGATGCGGATGGCCGGGAGGCGAAACGACGTCCACGGACTCGTCGAGTTCGACGTGACCGAGGCGCGGCGACGAATCGACGACGCCGCGGACGCGACCGGAACTCGCACGTCGTTCACGGCGTTTCTCGTCCACTGCTTCGGGCGGGCGGTTCGCGACCACCCGAACGTCCAGCGATACCTCGACTGGCGCGGCCGACTCGTCGGGTTCGAAGACGTGGACGTGATGGTCGTCGTGGAGACGACGGTTGACGGGGAGAAACTGGGTGTTCCGCGGGTTCTCAGGCGCGTGAACGACCGGTCGCTCGCGTCCGTCCACCGGGAGATTCGGGCCGCACAGCGCTCACGGCCGTCCACCGGCTGGTCGTCGTTGCTCTCGCTCTCGGAGCGACTCCCGGGCGTCGTGCGCCGACAGTTCTACCGGCTCCCGCGGTGGTCCCCGCGTCTGTGGAAGCGGGTCGCCGGAACCGTCGGCGTCACGTCGGTGGGGATGTTCGGGTCGGGCGGCGGGTGGGGCGTCACGCCGACGAACTACCCGCTCCAGTTGACGGTCGGCGGCATCTCCGAGAAGCCACGGTACGTCGACGGCGAACTCGAACCGCGGGAGTTCCTCCACCTCACGGTGACCGTGGACCACGACGTCGTCGACGGCGCGCCCGCGGCCCGGTTCGTCGAACGCCTGCGCGAACTCGTCGAGGCCGCTCACGGCCTCGAATCGCCTGCCGACGAGTCGTAGCGGTCCGTCGCCGTCGCTATCGTCCGTCGTCGCTACCGTCCGTCGTCGCTATCGTCCGTCGTACAACCGGGTCCCGATTCGCTCGGGGAGGCCGGCCTCCTCGACCGCCTCCACGACCGCCTCGACGTCGTAGTCGACGCGCCGTTCCTCGACCGAGAGGTCGTCTAAGTCCAGTATCGCGTAGGCCGCGCGGTGGTCGCCGTCGCGGGGTTGGCCGACGCTTCCGGGATTCATCACGATTCCCTCGTCGAACACGCGGTGGTCCTGCACGTGCGTGTGCCCCAACACGAGGACGTCCTCGTCGTCGAGGAAGTCCGCGCGGAACTCCTCGGGGTAGGTGTACTTGTCCTGAATCCACGGGTGGTCGTGGACGAGTCTGACCCGGCCGTCCAGTTCCGTGCGTTCGTCCGGGAGGGCGGAGAGCCACGACAGGGCGTCGTCGTCCAGTTCCGCGCGGGCGTACTCGCGCCCGCGGCGGCCATGCTGTTGAACCGGAACGTCGAGTCCGAGGCGACGGCCCTGTCGTGGTTGCCCATCACCGTCGGCACGTCTCGGTCGCGGAGCGCGGCGACGCACTCGGCGGGCCACGGGTTGTACCCGACCACGTCGCCCGCACAGACCGTCGCGTCCACGTCGGGCACGTCGTCGAGGACGGCGTCGAGTGCGACCCGGTTCGCGTGCACGTCCGAGATGACGGCGACTCGCATGCTCGGGGCTACGCACGCGACGCCCAAAACGGCCGTGGGCGCGGCGTCGTCCCGTCCGGAACAGCCGGTGAGAACCACGGGTACGTGAATACTTATCACCGGACTCCGGGTAGCACGGACTATCGTCGCATGCGCGTCCTCCAGTCCGTCGTACGAGAGGCGAAGGCGCTGTGGGCGGACGGGCGGGGGCCGTCCCTCGTCGCCATCGCGGGCGGGTGGGGGATACTGCTCGGAGCGCGGATGGTCTACCCCGTGTTGCTCCCCTACCTCCGCGAGTCGTTCGACATCAGCCTCACCGTCGCCGGCTTCTTGGTGACGGTGCTGTGGCTCGGGTCGGCCGTCGGACAGTTACCCGGGGGCGTCCTCGCGGACCGGTACAGCGAGCGGTCGGTGATGACCGCCGGCGCCGTCGTCGTCGCGGCGGCGCTCGTGGTCGTCGTGACCGCTCCGACGGCCCTCGTCCTGTTCGCCGCGACCGGACTGGTCGGACTCGGCCAGTCGCTCTACCCCATCGCGCGCATCACCATCCTCTCGGACATCTACCCCGACCGCATCGGGAGCGCGCTCGGCGTGACGATGGCGACTGGCGACCTCGGGCAGACGGTACTTCCGCCCGTCGCGGGGGTACTCGCGGCGGCGTTCGTCTGGCAGGCGGGCCTGCTGTTCATCGTTCCGCTCCTCCTCGTCGCCGGACTGTTCGTCTGGGCGACGCTCCCGTCGGCTCCCGCGCCGGCGACGCGGCCGACCCGGCCCCGTCCGCGGGCCTCCGCGGCGTGGTCGCCGACCTCCGCGGCTCGAACCTGCTGTTCGTCTCGTTCATCCTGTTTCTGTACATCCTCATCTGGCAGTCGTTCACCGGGCTGTACCCGACGTACCTCGTCGAAGTCAAGGAACTCTCGTCGTCGGCCGCCGGGGTGCTGTTCAGCGGGTTCTTCGCCGTCGGCGTCCTCGTCAAACCGCTCGCGGGGGCGGCCTACGACCGAATCGGCATGCGGAACGCCCTCGTCGCCGTCCTCGTCGGACCCATCGTCGGCCTCGCACTGCTCCCGTTCGTCGAGGGGTTCTGGTCGCTCGCCGCCGTCACCGCCGTCGTGAGCACGATGCTCGGGTCGGGCGCCATCACGCAGTCGTTCCTCTCGGAGGCGTTCTCCGAGGACGTCCGCGGCACCGGTCTCGGCGTCGTCCGCACCTCCGTCGCGACGCTGGGCGCGGCGGGGCCGGTGCTGTTCGGCGGCATCGCGGACCGCGGCTACTTCGACGAGGGCTACCTGCTGTTGGCCGCGGTGCTGGTCGTCGTCGTCCTCCTCACGCTCAGACTGCCGACGTCGGCGCAGTCGGGCTAGCGGCCGACTACTCGCCGTTGTAGAAGCCGACGCTCACGTCGCCGTCGTCGTAGGTGACGCCCGCGGCGCAGACGGCGTGTTCGTAGTCCATCTCGTAGGCGCGTTCGGCGAGGTCCGCGGGCGACCCCTCGCCGTCGAACACGACCACCGCGGGGTCGTCCTCCTCGTAGGTGGCGACGAGCATCGGGTTCTCCGCGACGGGGCGGACGAGGAGGGCGTCCTTGCGGACGATGCCGACGTACGACTCCTCGCCCACCACACCGGCGATACGCGGCGTGTCGTAGTCGTCCTTCTCGTAGTCGAGTGCGAGCAACGACTCGGCGAGGGCGTCGCGGGCGGGGTAGCCGAGGTCCAACTTCTCCGCGATGGGGTCGACGTGCGACCCGTTGCCGACGACGACGCCCTCACCGCCCTCGCGGACGCAGTTGTAGGCGATGTAGGGGTTGTCCGTCTCCGGCGCGTCCGGCGTCGGCGCGACGGTGAGCGTCCCGTCGCGTTCGACGACTCGACGGTTGGGGAACGACCGGGATGAGACGCGATACGCTGCGAAGTCGGGACCGACGACGATGAACCGTCCGACGTACATACACGTGAGTGCATAGACTGTCGATAAATAGGTGGTGGATTGTGCACGTTCGTCCTGTATGCCGGTGCGTGGCACGGCGCTCCGAACGCGCAACGCTTACAAAGGCTCCCGCGTTACGAACTGGTGCGACCGAAGTCCCATGGGGTAGTGGCCAATCCTGTTGCCTTCTGGGGGCAACGACCCAGGTTCGAATCCTGGTGGGACTACTTCTCTCGAACTCTCGCCGCCGAGTGTCCACGCCGTCGACTGACGGCTACCCTCACCGCCGACGCGTCTCCGCCCGCGTGAAGTACCGGTCGGCCTGCAAGGCCCGCGTTATCTCCGTGAGCGACGGCTCGCCGCACGAGTCGCAGTACGGCGGTCGCTCCGGGTCCGCGAAGACGGTGTCGCACCGGTCGCAGGCGAAGAACCTCGGTCTGAGCACGACCCTCCTAAGGGCCGCGCGACCAAAAGCGGGACCCGACGCCCGGCACCCGACGCCCGGCGCCGGCGTCAGTCGTCGAACTCGTCACCGACCGCCTTCCGCCCGGACAGTTCGTCGGGGACGAGTCGGAAGTACCGGAACGTGATGTCTCCGGGCGGGACGTCGAAGATGTCGACTTTGGGGATGCTCACGGCCCACATCGCCTGCACCGCGCTCGACTCGTACGGCAGGTCGGACAGTTCCTCCAGTTCCCCCGCCGCGACCACGCTCTGCCACCCGTCGCCCGTCCGGTCGTGGACGACGAACGAGAGGGGGTTCTCCACGACGTCGTCCTTCCCGGTCCCCGGCGGAAAGGCGAGTCGGAAGTAGAGACTGCCCGACGCCTCGTCGTAACCGTAGGAGACGGGGAGCGT
>NZ_WPCD01000241.1:0-4958 GCF_009741955.1 Halogeometricum sp. CBA1124
GGCGGCGGTGGCGACGGCGCCGAACCTGGCGACGAGGGCGGCGAGGGCGACGGCGGCGAAACTCCGCGCGAGACCGTCCAGCGTCGCCGGGTAGCCCACGTCGACGAGTTTCCGGAGGAGCGCGGGGTCCGGCCGCAAGTCGGCAGACGGAGGCGCGCCCCCCACCCGCCGTGCAGGAGGATGGCGAGGCCGGCGACGGCGGCGACGACGCGCGCGACGAGTGTCGCGACGGCGGCACCGCGCGTCCCCATCGCCTCGACGCCGAGGGGGCCCCAGCCGAGGATGAAGAGCGGGTCGAGAACGACGTTGAGGCCGGCGCTGACGACCACCAGCCACATCGCCGTCCGGGTGTCGCCCGCGCCGCGCAGGACGCGCGGAACGCGAAGAAGACGAACGTGAACGGCAGCGTCACGAACAGCACTTCGGCGTAGGCGAGCGCTTCGGTGTAGACGCGGCCCTCCGCGCCGATGAGGGCGAGCAACGGGTGTCTCCCGAGGTAGCCGACGATACCGAGGAGGACGCCGACGGCGACGGCGAGCAGGAGCGTCTGGCCGACGACTCGTTCCGCCGCCCTGTCGTCGCCCGCGCCGACGTGCTGGGAGACGAGAGCCACCGCGGCCGCGGTGACGCCCATCGCGACGGAGACGAACATCCACGCGGTGGGGAACATCAGCGAGACGGCGGCGACGGCCTCCGGGCCGACGCGACCGACCCAGAACATGTCCGCGAGATTGTAGAACGTCTGCAGGAGGTTGCCGGCGACGAGCGGCCACGACAGGGAGAGGAGTTTCGGCGTCACCGCTCCCTCGGTCACGTCGATTCGGCTCTCGCGGTCGGACACGGTACGTGCAACACCACGTGCCGCTACCTATGCGTTGGGGAACGGTCCCCCGTTGCCGGTTGCCCCGTCGTGGATGCGGCCCTCTCCCCGTCGTCGGCGCCCGCCACCCCGTCCGCGTCGTCTCTCCCGCACCGCATTCCGCACCGCGCCGCGACACATGCACCTCTCGCACGTCGCATCGCACACACGTTCGCCCGCACGCACGTTCGCTCGCACGCCCGCGCTGGCCGCCGATTTCCGCGGAATCGGCGCGAAAGGTTTAGGCCACGCCCTCGCATATCGCCGGCCAATGAGTAAGGGCCCCGAACTCATCATCACGGAGAAGGACAACGCCGCCCGGCGCATCGCCGACATCCTGAGCGGCGAGTCCGCCGAGTCCGACCGAGTCAACGGCGTCAACGTCTACAAGTGGGGTGGCAAGCGCTGCATCGGCCTGTCGGGCCACGTCGTCGGCGTCGACTTCCCCCCGGAGTACAACGACTGGCGCGACGTGGAACCGGTCGAACTCATCGACGCGCCCATCGACAAACACCCGACGCAGGAGAACATCGTCGCGGCCCTGCGCCGCCTGTCTCGACACGCCAGTCGCGTCGTCATCGCCACCGACTACGACCGCGAGGGCGAACTCATCGGCAAGGAGGCGTACGAACTCGTGCGCGAGGTGAACGAGGACGTGCCCGTCGACCGGGTGCGCTTCTCCTCCATCACCGACCGCGAGGTGACCGAGGCGTTCGAGAACCCCGACGAACTGGACTTCGACCTCGCGGCGGCGGGCGAGGCGCGGCAGATAGTGGACCTCGTCTGGGGCGCCGCCCTCACGCGCTTTCTCTCCCTGTCCGCCCGGCAACTCGGCGACGACTTCATCTCCGTCGGCCGGGTGCAGGGGCCGACGCTGAAACTCATCGTGGACCGCGAACGTGAGATAGACGCGTTCGACCCCGAGGACTACTGGGAACTGTTCGCCGACCTACAGAAAGACTCCACCGAGGAGCCCTCGGCTGACCCCCGAGCGGACGAGTCCGCTCGGGACGAGGAGTCGTTCGAGGCGCAGTACTTCTACCTCGACGAGGACGACAACGAGGCCGAACGCGTCTGGGACGGCGAGGCGGCCGAGGAGGCCTACGAGACCCTCCGGAACGTCGAGACGGCCACCGTCACGTCGGTCCGGCGTCGCACCCGGACGGACGACCCGCCCGCGCCGTTCAACACGACGCAGTTCATCCGCGCCGCGGGGTCGCTCGGCTACTCCGCCCAGCGAGCGATGAGCATCGCGGAGGACCTCTACACCGCGGGTTACATGACCTACCCGCGGACGGACAACACCGTCTACCCCCGAGGACCTCGACCCGCGGGAACTCCTCGACGAGTTCACCGCCAACCGGACGTTCGGCGAGGACGCGCAGACGCTCCTCGAACAGGAGGAGATAGAGCCGACCGCGGGCGACGAGGAGACGACCGACCACCCGCCGATCCATCCGACGGGCGAACTCCCCTCGCGCGCTGACCTCACCGAGGACGAGTGGGAGGTGTACGAACTCGTCGTCCGGCGCTTCTTCGCCACCGTCGCGGAGTCCGCGAAGTGGGAACACCTGCGCGTCGTCGCCGACGCGGGCGGCCTGTCGCTGAAGGCCAACGGCAAGCGTCTCGTGAAGGCCGGCTACCACGAGGTGTACCCGTACTTCAACTCCAGCGAGTCGTTCGTCCCCGACGTGGAGGAGGGCGAGGCACTCGCCGTCACCGACACGGAGATGGAGGCCAAGCAGACCCAACCGCCCCGTCGCTACGGCCAGTCGCGCCTCATCGAGACGATGGAGCAGATGGGTATCGGGACGAAGGCGACGCGGCACGACGTCATCCAGAAACTGTACGACCGCAACTACATCGAGAGCGACCCGCCGCGGCCGACCCGACTGGCCCGCGCCGTCGTCGAGGCGTCCGAGGAGTTCGCCGAACTCATCGTGTCCGAAGAGATGACCGCCCAGTTGGAGGCGGACATGCAGGCCATCGCGCGCGGCGAGGCCACCCTCGACGACGTGACCGAGGAGTCCCGCGAGATTCTCGAGGACGTGTTCGAGGGGCTGATGGAGTCCGGCGAGGAGGTCGGCAGACAACTCCAGAAGTCGCTGAAGGCGGACAAGACGGTCGGCACGTGTCCCGAGTCCGACCACGACCTGGTGATTCGGAAGAGCCGCCGCGGGTCGTACTTCATCGGCTGTGACGGCTACCCCGACTGCACGTACACGCTCCCCCTGCCCTCCACGGGCAAACCGCTCATCATGGACGAGGAGTGCGAGGAACACGGGCTGAGCCACATCAAGATGCTCGCCGGCCGGAAGACGTTCGTCCACGGCTGTCCCCTCTGCAAGGCCGAGGAGGCCGACGAGGAGGAGGACCTCGTCATCGGCGCGTGTCCGGAGTGCGGGGAAGGCGCGGCGTCGGAGACGCCGCGAGACGGAGACGTTCACGGAAGCGAAGCTTCCGTGAGCCAACCAGAAGCGAACGCTTCTGGTGACGGTGAAGCCGTCGAAGGCGAACACGGCGGCGAACTCGCCATCAAGCGCCTCCGGTCGGGGTCCCGACTGGTCGGCTGTACGCGCTATCCCGACTGCGACTACTCGCTGCCTCTCCCCCGTCGCGGCGACATCGAGGTGACCGACGAGGAGTGCGAGGAACACGACCTGCCGAAGATTCGCATCACCTACGGCGACAGCGACAGGGAACCGTGGGACCTGGGCTGTCCCATCTGCAACTACCGGGAGTACCAGGCCGAACAGGTCGACGGCTCCGAACTGGAGAGCGTGAAGGGCATCGGCGAGAAGACGGCCGAGAAACTGAAGGCCGCCGGCGTCGAGGACGTTCCCTCGCTGAAGGAGGCCGAACCCGACGCGCTGGCGGACCTGATGGACGGCGTGGGTCCCGACACGGTCCGGAAGTGGCAGTCGGCGGCGGATTAACTACGACCTTTTGCGCTGCGGGCCAGCAAGCTGGCCCTCGGCAAAAGCTCGGCCAAAAGCGCTCCTCCCTCGCTTCGTTCGCTTCGCTCACTCCGCTCGGTCGTCGGCCGAAAATCGCGCCGCGATTTTCGTACGAGACGGTGTCTCCGGGGCGAAAGAGGAGTTCGTCGCTCGGACGTATCCGCGATGCCGAGAACGACTGTTCGACCAACTTCACCATCTACAGAGAGACATCTCATCCGCGCCATTTTTATCGCTCCCCGGTGGTAGTACGCCCAATGACCGGGCCTTGGACCGACTGGAACCACGTCCTCAAAGTGGACCCAGACAAAGACCTCGTGGGAGACGAGACGTTCGAGGAC
Source organism: Halogeometricum sp. CBA1124 (assembly GCF_009741955.1). Taxonomy (NCBI): domain Archaea; kingdom Methanobacteriati; phylum Methanobacteriota; class Halobacteria; order Halobacteriales; family Haloferacaceae; genus Halogeometricum; species Halogeometricum sp. CBA1124. The sequence goes on from NZ_WPCD01000241.1 coordinate 4,158, forward strand.
GTCTGCCAGACCGGCACGGACGCCATCGAAATCGGCGGCACCCTCGACATCACCGCGGACAAGATGCAACGCGTCGTGGACGCCTGCGCGGAGTACGACGTCCCCCTGTATCAGGAGCCGTCGAACCCCGGCGTCGTCGTCGACGACGAGGCGCTTGACGGCTACCTCATCCCGACGGTGTTCAACGCCAAGGACGCCTTCTGGATCACGGGTGCCCACAAGGAGTGGGTCCGCATCGAGAACGGCATGGACTGGGAGCGGACGCACACCGAGGCGTACATCGTCCTCAACCCCGAGGCGTCCGTCGCCCAACTGACCGACGCCAACTGCGACCTCGCCGTGGACGACGTCGCCTCCTACGCCGCCGTCGCAGAGCGGATGTTCGGCCAAGAGATCGTGTACGTGGAGTACTCGGGCACGTTCGGCGACACCGAGAAGGTGCAGGCGGCACACGACGCGCTGGACGACTGCACGCTGTTCTACGGCGGCGGCATCCACGACTACGACTCCGCGTACGAGATGGGCCAGCACACGGACGTCGTCGTGGTCGGCGACCTCCTCCACGACGAGGGCGTCGACGCGGTGCGAGAGACCGTCGAGGCGCGCGCGACGCGATGAGGGAACGCGCCGAAGCGTAAGGTCGCGGCACGGCGTCGCAGCGACGTGAGCGCCGAGAGTGGTTCCGGACCGCTCTCGGTCTCTACGTCACTCCCTTCCCCTACACGTCTCTCCTCGCAGTCTCGCCGACTCGTCGACCGTCCGTCCGCGTCGTCCTCCGGCACCTCGTCGGGCGCGTCGGCG
>NZ_WPCD01000121.1:0-11149 GCF_009741955.1 Halogeometricum sp. CBA1124
TCAAATCTCCGTCAGGACGCTCACTTCACTTCGTTCCGTTCGCGACCTGACCTGCCCCAGACTCATCGTCTGGGACTCCGTCAGGACGCTCCAGTTTCCCGGCGCTACGCGACGAGCGACAGCGAGTCTCGGCGGCCGACTCGACACGAGGAGTGAAGCCCCGTCACTCCCGGTCGTACCGAGACGGCGGGTCGGTCTCCTCGTCCTCGATACGACGGACGGACGGCGTCGCGCGCGGCGGTATCGGCCGCGGACGCGACTGCTCGGGCCGCCGCGACGACCAGTCGTCGTGGCAGTCGAGACAGTAGTTTCCCTTGTACTTATTCGTGAACTGGTAGCTGTCTCCGCAACTGATGCAGGCCGAAGGACGCACTCGGCTCATCTGACACCACCCGAGCCGGTCGGACGTGGAGAGCATTCATGTGTTAACGTGCCACATAGCAGTCGAGAGAACATAAGTATAACCATCGAAACACCGGACGGAGACCGATTCGGGAGCGTCACCGACGGGACTGGCAGGGTATTTACTCCCGGACGCCCGTCGTGAACACATGGAGCGGAGCCTTCGTGTCGGCGCGGCGGTGTTCAACGCGGGCGACCACCACGCCGCGCACGACGCGTGGGAGGACGAGTGGTTGTCGCTGGACGAGGGGACGGCCGACGAGCGACTGCTCCACGGACTCATCCAGTACACGGCGGCGGTGTACCACGTGGGGAACCGAAACTGGAGCGGTGCGCAGGGGCTGGCGACCAGCGCCGGCGCCTACCTCGACGAGGTAGCGTCCGACTACCGGGCGGTGAACGTCGGTGGCGTTCGGGGCTACCTCGGGCGTCTGGCGGCCGACCCGGAGTTCGGCGAACGGGCGCCGCCGGTTCCGTTGCGGGTGAACGGCAGCGTCGTCCGCGCCGCGGACCTGTCGGTCGAGGAAGTCGCCGACGCGGCGGCAGTCGTCGCCGAGGACTACGAGGCGTTCGACGAGAGCGTGCTAGCCGACGCGGCGAGGTACGCGCGCGAAGAGGTCGAATCGGGGGAGTCGACGACGCGGTTCGTCGCCCTCCTGTTCGAGTTCGTCGGCGGCCGAGAGCGACGCGGACTCGTCTACCAGCGACTCGGCGAACACGTCGGCCGTCGACGCGGGAGAGAAGCGGACGTCTCGGGGCTGTTCGAGTAGCCTTCAGTCCTCGAACTCCGCGGAGTTGTCCACGGGGTCGTACCCGAGCACCTCTCGCGCGCGGTTGATGGAGTAGTACTTGCGGTCGTTGTCCGAGATGCCGTAGACGATTTCGTAGTCGTAGTCGGCGACGACGCAGCGCTCGAACAGATGCGCGCAGTCTCGATAGGAGAGCCACATCGCCTGTCCGCGTTCGTAGTCGATGGGCGGGTGTCCCTCGGTGAGGTTGCCGATGCGGACGTTGACGACGGAGATGCCGTGGTGGTCGTGGTAGTAGCGACCCAGCACCTCGCCCGTCGCCTTGCTCACGCCGTACAGGTTGCTCGGACGGGGGAGTTCGTCGCCGTCGAGTCGGAACTCGTCTTCCGGACGGTACAGGTCGGGCTTCCGGTCGGGCGTCTCGTACGCGCCGACGGCGTGGTTCGAGGAGGCGAACGCGAACTTCTCGACGCCCGCGTCGACGGCCGCCTGGAAGATGCTGTGCGTGCCGTCGATGTTGTTCCGGAGGACGCTGTCCCACGGCGCCTCGGGTCGCGGGTCGCCCGCGAGGTGGATGACGGCGTAGACGCCGTCCATCGCCGCTTCGACGGCCTCCTCGTCGGTGATGTCGGTGATGTAGACGTCGTCTTCCCCCACGCCGTCGGGACGCTTCTCCGCGCCGAGCGGTTCTCGGTCGAGCAGTCGCCACTCGAACCGGTCGCCGCTGTGCCGGAGGATGGCCTGCCCGACACGCCCGCCCGCCCCAGTCAACAGAACCGGTTCGTCCATTCGGTCGACACTGCGCGAAGGATGGCTAAGAAACGTCCGATTCGCGTCTGCGTTCGTCACGAGACGACACGCCTATCACCGCTCCGCCGGAGGCACAGCCATGCCCACCGACGCCGAGAACGCCTGTTTCGAGGCGGGAATCAAGTTCGGGTCGCTCTACCACCAGTTCGCGGGGACGCCCGTCAGCCCCGACAGCGCCGACAGCCTCGCCCGGGCGATGGAGGAGTCCATCGAGAACCAACCGCACTGCGAGGCGGTGCGCGTGACCGTCCGCCGGGAGGCGCTCGAAGCCGAAATCGCCGACTCGACGGCCGACTACACGGAACTGACCGGGCGGTTCCTCGACGTCGAGATAGACGTGCGGTACGAGGGGACGGCGGTCCGAACGAAGATGGAGATGGAGGACGGCTACCCCCTGATGAAACTGGTCTCGGTCGACGAGTAAATCGCTCCGGAGACCGCTCCGCGACCGCGATTTCACTTTCACTTTCGGGCGTGTATTTAAACCATCTCGCGCCGAAGCCACCGGTATGAGTAGCCAGAGCACACTCGCTGATGACGACCTGTTCGGAGAGGCTGCTGCGGAGATGCGCGCGGAGGTCGAAGAACACCTCGACGCCGCCCGGGCGTCGCTACCGGACGCCGACGACGTGTGGGAGGCCGAGGCCGACAACGTCCTCGCGTCCTCAACGGGCTTCGGTCGTCGCTCGACGTCGGCGACGCCGAGGAGCACCTGCGACAGGCAAAGAAGACGTTCGTCGTCGGTCAGCGCGCCGACGCGTTCGACGACGCCGACGACTTGGAGGCCGAGATAGCGTCCGCCGCGGAACTGCTCGAGACGGTCGACGACGCGAGCGAACTCGTCGGCGAACTCACGAGCACGATGCCGCAACTGCGCAGCCAGTTGCAGGAGGCCGCCGACGCCGCCGAGAGCGCGGAAGACGACGCCGACGCGGACGACGCCGAGGAAGAGGCCGAGACAGACGACAGCGAGGCCGAGGCGGACGCCGACGACGCCGCAGACGAAGCCGAGGCGGACGACTGAGCGGCGCGGACGAGACCCGACAGAGCGACACCGGCGGCACACGACGTAGGGCCGACTCCCGAGTCACTCGCGCCGTTCGGGCCGCGACACGTCGCGGTCCGCGACGGCCGCCGTCAGTCGCGCCAGCGACGCCGACGCCAGTTCCAGCAGTTCTTCGCCCAGTTCCTCGTCCCCCGCCGCGGGGTCGCCGACGACGCCGTTCTCCGTGAACTCCGCGGAGTCGTGCGCGAGGTTGACGCCGGAGACCCAGTCGCCCCAGCGCTCCGCTCCGCCGTCCCGCGCCGCCTCGATTCGGTCCTCGCGCACCGTCTCGGGGGGCGACGCGCCGGAGCAACGCCGTCTCCAGCGTCCCGCCGTGCCCCATCTTCGAGGAGTGCTCGCCGACCGCCTCGAACCACGTGAAGGCGACGGCGTAGGCGTCGTCCTCGCGCGTTATCGTCCCGGTGACCTCCCGGAGGGCGTCGACGTTCCCGCCGTGGCCGTTGACGACGACGACGCGGTCGAAGCCGTGGGAAGCGAGACTCCCGACCGTCTCGCGGACCGCGTCGCGGAAGGTGTCGGGCGAGAGCCACAGCGTCCCCGGAAACTGCCGGTGTTCGGCGGCGACGCCCACCGAGAGCGTCGGCGCGACGAGTACCTCCCCGTCGTACGCCTCCGCGCCGGCCTCGGCGACGGCCTCGGCGGTGAACGCGTCCGTTCCGAGGGGCGCGTGCGGGCCGTGTTGCTCGGTGCTGCCGACGGGGAGGAAGGCGAGGTTCGTCTCCGCGGCGAGGTCCGATACGTCCGTCCACGTCGCCTCTGTGAGTCGCATACCCCGTATGGACGACGGAGTCGCTTGTAAGCGACGGACGGCCCGGCCGCGGGGCGAGTCGAACGGGTCGCCGGTGGCCCAAAGACCATTCAGGTGGGCGGCAGAACGTGCAGGTCCATGAGCGACGAACGAAGCCAAGGCGTCGACTTCGGCGACGTAGAGGACGAGCTAGAGAACTACGACTACCCGGCGACGCCCGAGGAACTGCGCGAGGAGTTCGGCGAGGAGACCGTCGAGTACAACGACGGCGAGGAGTCCCTCGACGACGTCCTCGAAGGCGTCGGCGTCGACGAGTTCGAGTCGGCAGAGGAGGTGTACGAGACGGTGATGATGATGGTCGGCAGCGAAGCGACGGACGAGGGCCACAGCGACCGCGGCGCGGGGACGGCCCCCGACGAAGAGACCGAGTCGTTCTGAGGCGGACCGCTTCTCTTCTCGACTAGTCGTCGTCGGCGGAGTCCACGGTCGTCCGCGAGGCGCGGCGACTCGCGCGTTCGACGAACTCTTCCGGTAACTCGTCTATCTCGCCCGCTTGCACGCCCCAGAGGTGCGCGTAGAGGCCGTCCTCGCGGAGAAGTTCGTCGTGGCCGCCGCGTTCGACGATGCGGCCGTCCTCGAGGACGATTATCTGGTCGGCGTCCTTGATGGTCGAGAGTCGATGGGCGATGCTGAACGTCGTTCGGTCCCGCGTGAGTCGGTCCAAGGAGCGCTGGATGAGCATCTCCGTCTCGGTGTCCACGTCCGAGGTGGCCTCGTCGAGGACGAGAATCTCGGGGTCCTTCAGGATGGCGCGAGCGATGGAGAGGCGTTGCCGCTGGCCGCCCGAGAGCTTCACGCCGCGTTCGCCGATTTCGGTGTCGTACCCCTCGGGGAGGTTCTCGATGAAGCCGTGCGCCTCGGCGGCCTTGGCGGCGTCGACCACCTCCTGTTGCGTCGCGCCGAACGTGCCGTAGCGGATGTTCTCTGCGACCGTCCCGTAGAACATGAACGTGTCCTGACTCACGTAGCCGATGGCCTGCCGGAGACTCGGGATGGTCACGTCGCGGACGTCCGTCCCGTCTATCTCGATGGCTCCCTCGTCCACGTCGTACATGCGGAGTAAGAGCTTCAGAACCGTCGACTTCCCGGCACCCGTCGGGCCGACGAGCGCCAGCGTCTCGCCGCCGGCCACCTCGAAGGAGACGTCCTCGACGATGGTCTCGGCCTCGTCGTAGCCGAACGTCACGTCGTCGTAGACGACGTCGCCCTCCTCGACGACGAGTTCGTCCGCGTCGGGGTCCTCCCTGATTCGCGAGGGTTCGTCCATGAGGCCGAAGATGCGCGCGCTGGAGGCGTAGGCGCGCTGGTACATGTTGATTATCTGCCCGAACTGCGCCATCGGCCAGATGAACCGCTGGGTGAAGAGGATGAAGCCGACGAACTCACCGGGAGTGAGCGACCCGCTGAAGAACAGCGGTGCTGAGTTGGTGGCCTGGTAGGTGAGCACCCAGACGCCGCCGACGAGGAACGTGAGGACGAAGCCGACGCCGGCCATGACGCGCAGGGCGGGGAAGAACTTGATGCGCGTGCCGATGGCGTCCCAGTTGGCGTCGAAGTAGTCCTGCGAGACGTCCTCCACGCGGTCGGACTCGAACGACTCGGTGTTGGACGTCTTGATGACCTGGATGCCGCCGAGGTTGTTCTCCAGTCGAGAGTTGACGCGGCCGACGGAGGAGCGGACGTCGGCGTACTTCGGCTGGATGGTCTGGATGAACCGGTAGGTGAAGTAGCCGATGAGGGGGACGACGACGAGGGTGACGACGGCGAGTTGCCAGTTCCAGTAGAGGAGGATAGCGGCGATGCCGACGACCATCACGGCCAGACGGAACGCGGAGTTCATCCCGTCGTTGAGGAATCGTTCGAGGCGGTTGACGTCGTTCGAGAGGATGGACATCATCTCGCCGGTCTGTTTGTCGGCGAAGAAGTCCATGTTGAGCCGCTGCATCTTATCGTACGTGTCGGTTCGGACGGCGTGCTGGATGTGCTGGGCGAAGGAGTTCCAGCCCCAGTTGCGCGTCCAGTGGAACGCCGCGCCGCCGAAGAAGGCGAACGCGATGAGACCGGTCGACAGGTAGAGTTGGCCCGTCCGCGTCGCCGGGAGCCACGAATCGGGGACGAGCCAGATGCTGAACGCCCGTTCGTTCAGGAAGATGGCGTCCACGGCGAGGGTGAGGAGGACGGGCGGCATCAGGTCGAGGAGACGGGCGACGACGCTGGAGAGGAGGCCGACGACGAACGCGGAGGCGTTGTCGCGGCCGTACTCGGCGAACAGTCGCCGCATCGGGTTCTCGACGTTCTCCCGTTGGTCCTCGAAGGGGTCGTCTTCGTCTTCGGGAGCGACCATTACACGTCTTCCAAGCGTCGGTCACAGAAAAGCGTTCGTTACGAATCGGAATACCCCGGCTCCCGAGAGCGCCGTTCCGAGGCCGACTCGCCTCAGAGATGTCGCGACTCCACGTCGGGGTCGATGCCCGCCTCCGAGAGGTCCTCGCGGATGCGCGTCCGAAGGGGGCCCGGCACCGTGTCGCGCCCGACGGGGACCGCAGTCTCGCCGTCGCCTTTCACCTTCCAGTAGAGGACGCACTCCGAGGGGGCGTAGTACTCGATGCTGTACCGGTCGTCGGCGCCGCGGTAGTGGACGCGGGCGGCGAAGCCCTCGGTCCGCCACCCGTCGAGTTCGGCGAGTGCGGCGGTGTCCGCGTCGTCGCTCATACGTTCACTCGCGTCTCCTCGTACCTCGTCGTTTCGCTTCAGTAGTCGCCGATACGGACGGTGTCGCCCTCCTCGACGCCCGTCTCGTTCGTGTAGCCGTAGGGGACTTCGAGCACGTACTTGCCGACGCCGCGGTAGCGCGTCAGTCCGCCCTCGGAGGCGTTCGGTTCGAGTTCGGCGTGGTGAATCCGCGTGATGGTGCCGTTCTCGGCGACGAACAGGATGTCGAGGGGGAAGTCCATGTCGCGCATGACGTAGGCGTACTGGCTCTCGTCGTCGTGGACGAACAGCATCCCCTCGTTCGGTCCGAGCGACTCGGTGTCGCTGAGGCCGGTGTACCGCTTCTCGTACGTGTCGGCGACGCGCACCTCGACTTCGGTCACTACCTCGCCCTCGGAGGCGATGTTGACGGTTGTCCGGTCGTACTCGCCGCCGCCGGGGAGCGCCGTCGGGTGGAAGGCGACGAACAGCGCAGTCACGGACGCGACGACGAAGACGGCGAGTGCGACGGACCCGAGCGAGTACCGCAGAGCGGCCATATCGGTGCCACGAGTGCCGCGGACCTAACGGTTCCGCCGCGACAATTGGAAACCGTTATCCGCGTGTGCGGATTCGTTCGATTTGCGGGCTCGTGGTCTAGTGGTTATGACGCTTCCCTTACAAGGAAGAGATCGGTGGTTCGACTCCGCCCGAGCCCACTTCTGACGACACGCGACGACGAGCAACAGCGAGGTGACCGGAGGCAGGGGAGCCGAAAGAGCTCGAAACGCCGAATAACAGGTTCGCTGACGGGTTTCGACGCCGAGGGCCGATAGACACACACGTCTGCCGGCGCAAGTGTCCGACGAATGGTCCGACTGGTCGCACTCGGCGTCGTTCTCCTCGTCGTCGCCTCCGGAATCGGTCCCGGGGTGGCGGCCGCCGCGGGGTCGCCCGCCGCGAACGGCGCGACGATAGCTTCGGCCGCACAGCACGCACCCGCCTCGGCGGCGACCGATTCGGCGGCGAATCGGTCCGACGACCGGCAGTTCGCCTTCCGGATACAGCGCGTCTCCGACTGCGGGTTCACCTGCCGCGACGTCACCATCACCGCCACGAACACCGGCAACGCCACCGCGGAGAACGTCACCGTTCAGACGCGGTTGAAGACCGGCGAGCGGGTCGTCTGGCGCGGGAACGAGTCGGTCGCCGAACTCGGCCCCGGCGAGTCGACGACGGTGACGAAGCGAGTCACGGTCGGCTACTTCGACGCGCTCGCGGTACTGGCGAACGGCGGCGACGTGACGGCGAACACGACGGTGGCGTGGGATTCGGGTACCGAGACGTTCACCGAGCGACGAAAAGTGGCGTAGGGCGCGGCGACGCCACATCGAAACCCTTTTTTGAATCATCGGCCTCTCTCGAAACGCGCCGCCTTAGCTCAGACTGGGAGAGCACTCGACTGAAGATCGAGCTGTCCCCGGTTCAAATCCGGGAGGCGGCATTTTCCTGCGAACTAACGAGGGAGCGGTGCGACCGAGTCGTGAGCAGTAAAAATGCTCCCGAGCGGATTCTGAACCCGGGAAGACGAACGAAGTGAGTCTTCGTTCGGGACAAATCCGGGAGGTGGCACTTCTGTAAGTGACACGCGGGCGGATTCTGACCTGACGAGCAACTGTCTGAGTTGTGAGTGAGGTTCGAAGCCGAGAGCCGCGAGTGCGATGTCTCTTCCCCGGGCACTCACAGATCGTTCTTTTTCTCAGTGATTTCAGCGAAGAAATGCCGGGGAACTGTGAAGTGAGAGCGTCTGAACAGTTGGACAGAGTATGAGTGATGCAGAATCCCTCCCCGAGTCTGAACGGTTCTGGTTCACCACGTGGCGCGAGAAAGTCACGTTCCACTCGACGCCAGATTGCAGGCAGATCACGAACAACGGTTTGTCGAAGGACGTACTGGGAGAGGCGCGGATTCCGAAGAAGGCGAATCGGTCAATCCACTTCTGTCCGGTGTGCGCGGAGGAGTACGCCGATGGGTAAGGCCGAACGGATACGAGAGTCGGAGGTGTTCTGGTTCTTCACGTATCGAAACCCACCGGTCTTTCACGCCGACAAGCAGTGCCCGGTCAATCGAAGTAAGGACAGATACGGCCCCGACTCGCTCTCGCGAGCGACGATTCCAACAGCGGCGAGTCGGAACCTGGAGTTTTGTGGACACTGCGCCGAAGAGTATCGAGACGACTAGTATCGAATCGAACGTCGGCTTGGAGACACGAGACGGGAGGAGCGAGCGCGGAGGTCAACATTTTCCCCGCTTCGCGCCCGACCGGAAGTCGTGGTTCGCACCAGTCCACTCGGTCGCTCGAAACGCCCGCTCCGGTACGTGATGGGGCTCACCTACGTCGTCGCCGGCGTACTCCACTTCGTCGCGCCGAAGGTGTACGAACAGGTCGTCCCGCCGGGGTTCCCGCGGCCGCGGACGCTCGTCTACCTCTCGGGGGTCGCCGAGGTCGGTCTCGGTCTCGGCGTCATGTTCGAGCGGACGCGGCGGGTCTCGGCGTGGGGACTCGTCGCCCTGCTCGTGGCGGTGTTCCCCGCGAACGTCCACATGGCAGCCAGCGACGACCTCGACCTACAGGGCGTCCCGGAGCGATTTCGTAACTCGTCGGACGCGGCGCTGTGGGCCCGTCTGCCGCTACAGGCCGTCCTCGTCGCGTGGGCGTGGTGGTACACGGACGCGGAGCGGGCGGGAGAGTAAGCAGACGGCGACGGTCGTCTGGAGAGACGACGGCCGTTCGGGAGACGACGCGCGGACGGGTGTGCGCTCGCCGCCCGAGGAGGTCCGTGGGTCGGGCGCACCTACCGCCACTTCGAGTCGCCGCCCCCGTCCTCGTCCTCGTCGCGGGCGATGGCGTCCTGCAGCCGTTCGATGTCGGTTATCTTCTCCAGGTCGCCCATGGCGATTTCGGTCGTCTGGTTGGCTCCTTCCCCAGTCGCGACGCCGCTCGTGAGGATACTGCGGACGCCCTCCTCGATGGTCATGTCGATGTCGTACACCTGGCTCTCGGGGACGTAGGTGAGGAAGCCGCCGGTCACCGGGTTGGGCGCCATCGGGATGAACATCGTCACCATGTCGTCGTGTCCGGTGGCCGTCGTCACCGTCTCGGGGGACTTGCTCGTCTCGAACCCGATGGCGTACACGTCGTCGCCGAGCAGTTGAACGAGCTTTATCTCCTGGAAGTTCTCGGCCTCCTGGTCGAGCATCACGTCGCCCATGCGGCGGAAGCTCTTGTACACCGTGCCGATACCGGGGATGGAGGCGATTCCGAGGTCCACGAGGTCGATGATGCGCTCGCCGTGGCGGTTCCGACCGACGGAGCCGACGACGACGACGACGCCGAGGAGGACGGCGACGGCGACGAGTTCCGTGAAGAAGTCGATGACGACCGAGTAGACGTTCAGCTCTATCAGAAAGCGGATGAACCCGGCGCTCTCGACCAGTTCGATGACGCCCAGCCACCGAAGCAGTCGAATCACCGGACGGAGCGCCGAGGTGATGAACTCGAGTGCGACGTCGAGGATGTACAGCGTGACGACGAACGGGATGATTATCCCGACGCCCCGCATCAGGACGTCCAGCGTTCCTTCGTAGAGAGATTCACCGGCTTCCCTCGCTGCCCGAGGAGAGTCTGAACGAGACATTCAGTCATCGACTACAGAGGCTACAGGCATATCAACGTATTCGCCAATCCGACGCGTCCGCGCGTTAGCCGGTTCCTTCGAGCGTCCGTAAGGAGTCGTGAACGCGCTCGCTCGCGCGCGGGGCGAGGATGAGGTGGGCGGCACCGGTCGCGGTGACGTCGTTGGTCCAGCGGGCCAGTCGGCGGCGGAGCGCGAACCGAGAGCGGAGTCCGAGCGCCGTCCGCCACGCGCTGTCGCGACACTCGTCGACCGTGAACACGCAGAGCCACTCGTCGAACGACCCGAGCGAGTCGTCGAGCCGTTCGATGCCCGGCGCGTCGCGCGCCGCCAGCGCGTCCTGCGTCTCGTCGAGCACGTTCCGGATGACGCCGGTGACGGCGCTGTGGTCCGCGTACCGCTCCGAGCGGTTCGGGCCGACGCCGACGGCGGCGAGCGTCAGGGCGAGGTCGTAGTTGATGTGCGCGTTCACGCCGAGCGCGGTGTCCTGGAGGACGAGCGAGTCGCCCCGCGCCGCGGCGTCGAACGCCACTCGCCACGCGTCGGCCAGTCGGTCCACCGCGCCGGACTCGTAGTCGGACACAGCCTCGCGGTAGTGGTTCGCGAAGACGACGAGGTAGTCGCTCACCCACGCGGGGTCGGCGAACTCACCGCGGCGGATGCGCTCCGCGACGGCGGCCGTCATGCGCGAGTAGACCGAGAGGAAGACGGCGCGGCGGTCGTCCCGCGCCTCGAAGGCGGCCTGAAGCGCCCGGAGTCTGTCGCGGGCGTCGGTCACGTCGGCGTACGGTTCGGCGGTCAGCGCCAGCAGTTCGGGGTCGCCCTCGGAACGGGTTCGGTCGGCGTCGCCCGGAGCGTCGAGCGTCGCCGACGTACCGGGGCCGGCGGCCGACGGGTCGCGTCGGACGCGACGCTCTCTGCGATTCGG
>NZ_WPCD01000231.1:0-5411 GCF_009741955.1 Halogeometricum sp. CBA1124
GTCACGCCCGACACGACGTCGAACCCGGAACCGGTCCGGTTGCGACGATGGCGTCCTCGTCGCCGAGGTTGAGGACGAGTTTCGTGTTCACCTGCTTGAACACGGGTTCGGCCACGTCCTGCGGGTCCTGCGTGATGAGGAACAGGCCGAGACGCTCCTTCCGGCCCTGCTTGGCCGCCTCGGTGAACTTCGAGACGACTTTCCGCGCCTGCACGTTGTCGGCGTCGGCGAGGAAGTTGTGCGCCTCGTCCATCCCGAGGACGAGGGGCGTCTCCTTGATTCGCTGCGAGTCGGGCGCGTTCGACAGTTTGTCGTCGATGAGCATGCTCGACACCGCGAGGACGAACATCTCCTTGGCGCGACTCGTCGAGAGGTGGTAGGTGGGGACGACGGTGAGGCCGCCCGGCCGGACGAGTTCGTGGTCCAACTCCGTGATGGGCCGCGCGGACTGGTCGAACACGCCGTTCGGGACGCCCCGGACCCGCCGCTTGACGGCGTCGTACGTCGCCTCGTGGACGCGGCCGGCCTCGTGCAGTTCCTCCTTCAGCGCGGGGTCGTCGAGGAACGTCAGGAACTCCCGGTACGTCCCCTCGTCGCCGTACTGCCGGAAGAACCGCCGGAGGAGTTCCTTCAGCGCCGGGAACTGGTTCTCGTTGAGGCTGCTGCCGGCGACCAGCCACGGCCTGTCGCGCGCCATCGAGAACGGGATGGTGAACGCCAACTGCTCGGCGCGGTGGTTGTCGCCGCCGTAGGGGACGCCGTCCTCCTTCGGGACGAGACAGAGCGTGTCGTCGTGGCCGCCGTGCGCGACGCCCTCGCGTTCGTACCGCCGCGTCACCGACTCGGTCATCGCCGGGTTGTCGTCGTGCATCTGCGCGTACTCGTCCTGTGGGTCGAACTGGACGACGGCCATGCGAGCGTCGCGCCCGTCGTCCATCTCGTACGTCCGGTCGGCGTCCAGCAGTTGCCGCAGGAGGTTCTTCGAGGCGTGCGTCTTCCCGGACCCGGTGCCCCCGGCGACGAGAGTGTGCCGGAACACGAGTGGGTCGCCGTCGGCGTAGTCGTCCTTCAGGCGGTAGTCGATAGTCGGCGGTTCGGCGGCGGTCCGGACCTTCTCGCCGCCGACGGAGAGGTGGCCGAGGAAGACGCCCTCGGCGGGAATCTTCAGGCCCGTCTTTATCTGCTCGGGGTCCGTCGCCTCGGCGACGACGGCGCCCGGTTTGGGGACTCTGTCGACCATCCGTCGCTTGAGTTCGGTCCCGTCGCCGGAGGGCGTCCGGCTTTCCGAGACGCTTCCCGTCCCGCTATCCTCGAACAGCACCGCCACGGGGTCCAGCGACGCGACGAACTTGTAGTCGCGTTCCTCGAACCCCTGCCGGCGCATCGCGCGCCGGGCGTGAATCTCCGTCGCGTCGTCCGTCTGGAACTCCTGTGCGTACTCTAAGGCGGTGATGCGACAGAACAGCAGTTCGTCGTCCGGGTAGGGGACGAGCAGGTACTTGCCGAGGCGCACGTCGTCGCGGTTGCCCGTCGTGACGAACGCCCGGAGGGTGGTGTCGTCGCCGTCTTCGGCGACGCGGAGGCCCTGCGAGACGGAGACGGCGCCGATGCCGCGGTCCTCGCCCGCGGGAGACACGTCGTAGGACTCGAACGACACCTCGTCGCGCACGCCGTCGGCGGCGTCGGTGTCGGCGGCGGAGTCGGACGACGCCGTCTGCGTCCGCGTCTGCGCCTCCCCGGCGGCGGACGCGTCGGTCGATTGGGAGGACGACTCCGCCTCGGAGTCGCCCTCGAAGTCGGTGAAATCACCGAGGTCGGACATAGTCTGCGACACGGTAGGCCGTCGTTAAAAATACCCATGGCTCCGACACCCCCGCGCGTCTTTTGGGGTTGGGGTGCGTATCGGAACGGTATGCTTCTAGTTCGCGGACACGGCGGCGGCACCACGCTGACGGGCACCATCTTCGAACGCGGCGAGGAGGCCCCGTCGTACAAGGGTGCGCCCGACGAGGACGCGCCGTACGTGTGGGTCTGCGACGAGTTCTACGAAGTCGAGAGCGGGGGGTCGGAGACGGAGATAGACGGGCGAACCATCAACGTCGCGTTCGACTCGCCGATGCCCCGCGGGTTCGACACGCGCGAACAGGCCCTCGCGGCGGCCAAAGAGCACGTCCGGACGCAGTTCGCCCGCGTCGGCGTCGCCGCCGACGACGTGCGCATCGAAGTGGTGAAGTCCGAACCCGGCACGACCTGAGACGCCACCCGTCCGCGCTCACTCCTCGGGCGTCCACCGGACGTCGTCGTACCGGCGGACGGCGTCCGAGCCGAGGTTCTCCTCCAGTTTCCGCCTGAGCGCTATCTTCTCGCGCGCGCTGATGCGCGCCAGTTCGTCCGCCTTCGCGACGGACTCGGGCGGCCCCCGTTCGGCCGCGACGCCCCTGAGCATCTGCGTCGTGAGTCGCCGTCGCACCTCCTCGTCGCGCGCGAACGCCACGGGCGTCTCGACGCGGTAGAGGACGTCGGTTCGCGGGTCGTAGACGACGACGAACGCGACTTCGTACAGGTCGTCGTCGAGGTTCCGTTCCAGTCCGTAGGCGTCGCCGTCCGTCGAGAACGTCCGGTCGGACCCGCCGCGGGAGACGAACCAGTTGGTGAACGTCAGTTCCGACGTGTCCCGCCCTTCGGTCCCCCGACTGCCGGCCGCGCGGCGTTCGAGCAGACGGGTGAAGAAGGCGGTGTCGTCCGTCCACGGCGCCTCCATCCCCCTGTCGCGGACGGCGGTGACGAGGTGTTTCGCCGCGGGGTTCTTGACGAACCCGCAGAGGGGGACGTCGCGTTCGACGAACCGTTCGACCAGACGGACGTAGTTCTCGACGACCTGTTTGGGCTTTGCCTCGCGCGACAGGTCGCGGAGTTCGCCGTCCCTGTCGCGCCAGTTCAGGAGTTCCTTCGGGTAGAGGGGGCCGTCGAGGACGAGGAGGTCGTCCACCGCGTCGGCGTGTTCCAGCGCGTGCGTGCTCTCGGCGAGGTAGAGGGCGAGTGCGTGGACGACGCCCTCGGCGTAGCGACTCACCCGGGGCGCGTGGATGATGCGCCAGCGACAGTGCCCCTCGTCGAGTTTGCGCCACGGTTCGTCCAGTTTCAGCGTGGCGTCGTTCGCGTGGGTGGTGGCGACGATGCTGCGGTGGCGGTGGAGGTCGAGGTCCGAGGGGACGGCCGCCATCGCCGCCTGCGCCACGTCGAGGACGATGCCGTTCTTGAACGTCGTCGGGTTGATGGTGCCCGAGTCGAGGCCGTGGACCGTCTCGAACGGCGGGTCCGCGAGGGCGACGTCGTCCACGTCGACCGACCGGAGGCGGCGCGTCCCGAGTGGGTCGAGGACCACGTCGCCGTCGGGGCCGTACAGGGGGTCGAGATACTCCTCCCAGACGGTCCGGGCGAGGTCGGTGTGTTCCTCGTCGTCCACGTTTCGGGCGAGGTAGGCCGCCAAGTCCGCGATTCCGTCCACGTGGACGGGGTCGAGGGTCATGGCCCACCTGTGGGCGTGGGCGTAGAAAAACCCTCTCACGCGGCGTCCGTCGCGGCGGCCGCCGCGACGGGAACGGTCATGGTGGTGCGTCGCGTAGCGCCAGCCGTGACTATCCGGGCGGTCGGGTTCGACCTCGACTACACACTCGCGGTACCGACGCGTGACCGAGCGACGATTCTGCGCGACGCCGCGACGGCCGCGGGCGCGCCACCACTCTCCAGAGAGGCCTACCTCGACGCGCACGGGCGCAACCTCACGCGGGAGACGCGGACGCCGATATTCGAGTCGCTTCTGGCCGGCCGGGACACGGACGCCGACCCGGCCGCCGTCGCCACGGCGTACCGCGAACACATCGCCGACGCCCTCGTCCCCGTGCCCGGCGCGGAGGCGTTCCTCGCGGACCTGCGCGAGGAGTACGCCGTCGGCCTCCTCACCAACGGCCCGCGCGTCGCCCAACGCGACAAACTCGCTACCCTCGACTGGGAGGACGCCTTCGACGTGGCCCTCGTCACGGGCGAACTCCCCGCCGGCAAGCCCGACGCGGCGGCGTTCGAGGCCCTCCTGGACGCTCTCGGCACGGACCCCGCGGAGACGGCGTACGTCGGCGACGACGTGGACGCCGACGTGGGGGGTGCGGCAGACGCCGGACTCGTGCCGATTCAGGTCGTCTTCGAGGGCGGCCCGGCCCCGGCGCCCGCGCCGCCGCCCACGTCGAACGCGAGGTACTGGTCGAGCGACTGCCGTCGGTGCTGGCGTCGCTCTGAGACGGGTCGCTCCGACCCGCGGTCACGCGTCGGCGACGGCCCTGAGAGCGGGCAACAGCCACTTCACCTGCGCCCCGTCCTCGACGAAGACGAGCGTCCGCGGCGGACGGACGGCCTTCGGTCGGACGCGGAGGCCCTCCCGTTCGGCGGCGGCGGCGACGGCCTCCTGTTCGACGAGGAACTCGACGCGAGCGCGGTCCGGGTGGACGTACACCTCGGCGACGCGTTCGCCCTCGCGTTCGACGGCGTATGCGAACGCGCCGTCCTCGGTGGGGTCCACGTCGGGGTCAGACTCGGTCACCGACAGCGACGACAGCGACCGCTCGTGTCCCGTGACTTCGCTGGCGACGAGTTGGGCGATTCGCTTCCCGTGCGTCAGGCGGTCCTCGACCATACGTGCCCGTTGACCGCTCGGCGGTTTAGACGGCGCGGTTGTCGGCGGTCCCGAGTGGGTTCGCGCCGCCGTCCGCGACTCCGCCGTCAGTCCCGTTCGTCGTCCCCGCCCGGGAGCCGGCGGACCGCCTTCTCCCACCTGTCTCTGGCGGCCTGCCCGGGGTCCGCGAACGGGTCGTACGTGATGTCGTCGGCGGTTCCGAGACGCTCGCCCCCCTCGCGGTCCCTCACCGTTCGCCACAGGCCGACCGCCGCCGCGGCCGACAGCGACGCGAACAGAACCGCCACCGCGACGCCGGCGACGCCGTCGACCACGAAGAAGACGACCAGTAACAGCGCGGTCAGTTGGGACGCGTAGAGGAACCGGGCGAGCGAGTCGCCCGAGAGGTCGACCGTCCGTTCCATCTCTCGTCCGAGTCGTCGAACCGCGGACACATAACGTCTCTCGAACCGCGCCCCGTCCTCGCTCGACGCGACGACGGCGAACGGACGGCACCCTCGCCCGTCCTCGCACGCTCGGCGACGGTTCATCCCGACCGGCCGCCGTCGTGGCCGCGGCTACAACTCTTCGCGCGCGTCACGGGCGGCGTCGGCCACGTCCACGCCGCGCCGCGTGGCGTACAGGGCGGCCGCCGCCTCCACGTTGACGCCGAGTCGACGCTGGAGGTCGTTCACCTCCGCGACGGCCGACTGCTTGTCGTGGCCGGCGGCGACGAGGGCGTCGA
>NZ_WPCD01000085.1:0-14057 GCF_009741955.1 Halogeometricum sp. CBA1124
CGAGGTGGCCCGCGTCCTCGAACCCGGCGGCACCTTCGCCTTCGAGGACAACGTCGCCCCCGAGGATCCGAAACTGGCCGCGTGGCTGAACGGCGTCGAACGCCTCCGCGACCCGACGCACGTCGAACTCCTGTCGGTGTCGGCGTGGACCGACCTGTTCGCCGACGCCGGACTGGCGGTGACGGAGACGGAGCGCGCGAAGATTACGCTCGACTTCGACGCGTGGGTCGAACGGACGGGCGTCTCGGCGGCGGACGAGGCCGAACTGCACCGCCGGTTCCGCGACGCGCCGAGCGATGCGCACGACCGCTTCGCGGTCGAGTTCGCGGTCGACGCCGGCGACGACGCGGCCCGCGTCGTCTCGTGGGCGAACCCGAAGGCGGTGCTGCGCGCGCAGACGGTGTAGCGGTCGCGTCCCGCGACCGACGGCCGCCTCCGAAATCGGTAAGGCCGCGCACGCGGAGGAAGCGATGTGTCCCGCGACCCGCCCGTCTCACCGCTCGTCGGTCTCCTCGTCGCCGTCGTCGCGGTCAGCACCAGCGCGATACTCGTCCGGTACAGCGAGGCACCGAGCCTCGTGAAGGCGCTCTACCGGGTCGTGTTCACCGTGAGCCTCCTCGCGCCCGTCGCGTTCGCGCGGTCACGCGAGGAACTCCGCGACTTGCCGCGCCGGGACGTGCTGTGGGCCGCCGCCGCCGGCGTCGCCCTCGCCGTCCACTTCGCCTCGTGGTTCGAGAGCTTGGCGTGGACTAGCGTCGCCGCCAGCGTCACCCTCGTGCAGGCCCAACCGCTGTTCGTCGCCCTCGGCGCGTGGGCGCTCCTCGACGAACGCATCACCCGCGGCGTCGTCGCCGGCATCGCCGTCGCCCTCGCGGGGATGGCGACGATGACGCTCGGCGACCTGTTCGTCCCGGACGTCGCGGCCGCACTCGCCGCGCATCCGGGCCTCGGCGGACTCGACGCGGGCACCGCCGCCGCCCCGACGCTCGCCGGCGAGGCTCCGCTCTACGGCGACGCCCTCGCCCTCGTCGGCGCGGTGACCGCCGCCGCCTACGTGCTCGCCGGCCGGTCGCTCCGCCAGCGAGTCTCGCTCGTCCCCTACGTGACCGTCGTCTACGGCGTCTGCGCGGTCGTCCTGCTCGGGTTGACGCTCGCCGCGGGCCACCCGCTGTTCGACTACGCCGCCCGCGAGTGGGCGCTGTTCCTCGCGATGGCCGTCGGCCCCGGCGTGTTCGGCCACACGGTACTCAACTGGGCGCTCGGCTACCTCGAATCGAGCGTCGTCTCCGTCTCCCTGCTCGGCGAACCCGTCGGAAGTACGATACTGGCGTTCGTTCTCTTGGGTGAGATTCCCACGCCCGTGACGGTCCTCGGCGGCGCCGTCGTCCTCGCCGGCATCTACCTGACGACGACCGGTAGTTCGGGCGCCGAACCCGGCCAGAGCGGCAGTGAACGCCAGAAGCAGCCGAACGGCTGACGCCCGTCTGACGCGTCGGTATCGCCCCGGCGCATCTCCCCGATTCGAATATCAATTGTGATACCACGGTCACAACGCTGATAACCCGTCGCCTCGCGTAAACGAAATATGACGACGCTCCGGGAGGACATCGCCGTGCTCTACGTCGACGACGAACCGGAGCTTGCCACGCTGGTCGCGACGTACCTCGAACGGGAAGCCGGCGAGACGGCGCTCACCGTCGACACCGTGACCGACCCGCACGACGCCCTGGAACGGCTGACCGACGCCGACACCGACTTCGACTGCGTCGTGAGCGACTACGAGATGCCGGGCATGAACGGGCTGGAACTGCTCCGCGCCGTCCGCTCCCGACGACCGAACCTCCCGTTCGTCCTCTACACCGGCAAGGGCTCCGAAGCGGTCGCTCGCGACGCCTTTCGCGTCGGCGCGACCGACTACATGCAGAAGACGAGCGGAACCGACCAGTACGCCGTGCTGGCCAAGCGCGTCGTGAACGCCGTCTCGCGGAACCGCGCCGAGGAGGCGACCGAACGCTACGACAGCGTGTTCGAGGCCCTCGAAACCGCCGTCTACGTCATCGACGGCGACGGGAGATTCGTCTCGGTGGACGACGTGTTCGTCGACCTGATGGGCTACGACCGCGAGCGGATTCTCGGCAGTCACGTCTCGGACGTCTCGCCGGACGACGAACGACGGATTCGCGAGGAACTCGACCGCCTGTTCGCCGCCGACGGCCCGGAGACGACGCGCTTCGAGACGGACGTGTGTACCGCCGACGACGAACGCGTCCACTGCGTCGCCACCATCTCGCTGAAGGCGTTCGACGGCGAGGAACGCCGCGCCGTCGGGACACTCCACGACGTGACCGAACAGCGCTCCCGGCAGGACCGACAGCAGTACCGCGCTCGGTTGAAGGACGTCGTCCTCGACACCTCGACGACGCTCATGAGCGCCGAGGTGGACGAGGTGGGCACCAAGATTCACTGGACGCTCCAGAGTCTCGGAGAGTTCGCCGACGCGGACGGCGCGGCCGTCTACTCGTACGACCCCGACGTGGACGCGCTTCAGAAGACGCACGAGTGGACCGCGGCGTCCGGCCCGTCGCTCCCGACGGCCGTCCCGGGCGACGACTGTGAGTGGTTACTCGACCGTCTCCGGTGCTTCGAGAACGTCCGCTCGACGGAGCTTCGGTCGCTCCCGACGTCCATCACCTCCTCGGCCCTCCCCGACGACGGGAGCCTGCTCGCGCTCCCGATGGTGTCGAACTGGTCGCTCGTCGGCGCCGTCGCGTTCGTCTCCACCACGCCGCGTTCGTGGTCCGACAAGGAGGTGTCGCTGTTCGGGACGGCCGCCGACATGCTGTCGTACACGCTCGAACGGAAGCAGCGCGAGCGGCGACTCCGCCAGCAGAACGAGCGGTTGGAGGAGTTCGCCAGCGTCGTGAGTCACGACCTCAGAAACCCGATGAACGTCGTCGACGGCTTCGTCGACCTCGCGCGCGAGACCGGCGACGTGTCGCACCTCGACCGCGCGGTGGACGCCCTCGACCGGATGGACACGCTCGTCAGCGACGTGCTCGAACTCGCCCGACAGGGCCGGACCGTCGGCGAGACGTCGCCCGTGGACCTCACGGGCGCGTCGAACGCGCGTGGGCGGCCGTCGAGACGGACGGCGCGACGCTCGAACTGGCGGACGAACTCGGCACCGTCTCCGCGGACGCCAGTCGACTGACGCAGGTGGTCGAGAACCTCGTCCGCAACGCCATCGAACACGGCGACGACGAGGTCACCATCGCCGTCGGACCCCTCCGCGACAGAGCGGGGTTCTACGTCGAAGACGACGGCCCGGGCATCCCCGCCGAGGACCGTGCCGCCGTCTTCGAGCAGGGCCACACCACCGCCGAGGACGGGTCGGGGTTCGGGCTCTCCATCGTCGAGAGCATCGTCGAGGCCCACGGCTGGGACATCGAGGTCGCCGAGAGCGCCGCGGGCGGCGCGCGGTTCGAGATTCTGACCTCGCCGCACGCGCAACCGTTCGGACCGGCCGACCCGGCCTGAGCGCCCCTCGCGAAACCGCCCGCACCGACGACTCAGAGAACCGCCCGCACCGACGACTCACACAGATGCAAGGAGGAAGCCCACGACTTCAGTCCTGGGTAACTGACTCCAGCAACTGCTTCGTCGTCGCGTGTCGCTGTCGAAACATCGGCTCGAACCCGACCACGCCGAACGGCGACAGCGCGCGGCCGACGGCCCCGCCCGGGAGTTCGTACTCCAGGTGGTCTTCGACCAGCGTCTCGTCGCCGTCGGCGTAGAATCGGTGCGTGTGGACCCACCGCTGGAACGGTCCGCCGACCATCTCGTCGCGGAACATCGCCCTGTGTTCGTCGGCGTCGCGAGCGACGATGTGCGACGTCCACCGTTGCGGCGGGCCGACGCCGAACGGCCGCATCGACATCCGTATCTTCGCTCCGACTTCCAGCACCTCGGGGTCGAGTTCGCCGTCCGGGCCGCGGACGGAGACGACGTCGAGACCCATCCAGTCGGGCGCAACGCCTCCAGTCCCGACACGTTCGAGTGGAACTCCCAGACCGCAGAGAGCGGTGCGGCGACCCGCGTTCGGCGCGTGTACGTGGCCATGCAGTCACTTGGGACGACCCGAGTAAAAGTTCGCGGGGGAGGGCGTCCGCGACGGCGGTCCGGTGGCGGGGTTACAGCGTGAACCGGGTGACTCTCGTCCCCGCGGCGGTCAGGTCCGCGTCCGTCGCAGCGGCGACGGTGACCTGATTCTCGCCGTGTTCTATCTGGAGGGAGGCCTCGAACGACCCGTCCTCGGGTTCGACCAGCGCCGTCTCGCTCGGCGTCTTCACCGCGACGACGGCGGCGTTCGTCCGCCCGGAGACGACGAGGTTGTCGCCCATGAAGCGGGTGCTCACCTGCAGTTTCGGCGATTCGGGACGGTCGGTCTCGATGTAGCGGCGACGGACGAACTCGGGCGTCTCGACGGGTTCGCCCGCCTCGACGCCGTGCGCGAGACGGACGAACTGCGCCATCGACCACGCGAGTGGCGTCGCGGCGCCGGTCCCCTCGCCGAACTCCCAGTTGTAGTCCGTGCTGTACTCGCGGTCCCACACCTGTTCGGCCAGCATCCGCCCGGAGTTGGCGAACCCGGCCATCGTCTGCAGGAGGTTCTCCGGTTGCAGGGCGTCCTCCTCGGTGTCGTTCAGCAGTTCGAACTCGCCGCGTTCACCGGTGAAGATGGGCCACAGCCGACCCTTCCCCTTCGACTCGATGGACCACGGCGCGCCCTCCTCGTCGCGTTCGCGTTCGCCGTAGCCGTCGCCGTTGTAGCGGTAGAACGCCGGGCCGTACGGCGTGTCGACGCGGATGGTGTTGTCCATCTCCGTGACGGAGTTCTGCATCACCTCGTCGCTCGGGGGCTTGATTCCGAGTCTGACGAGTTCGAGGAACCCGCCGTCGATGATTTCGCGTTCGTCGAGCGTCGGTCCGTTGTTCGCCAGCGTGCGCAGGTGCCCCGCGTCCGGGTCGCCGTCGCGGGTGACGCGCACGTAGTAGGGCGTCTCGTCGTGCCGTTCGGTGCCCGTCCGGGTCGCCGTCCACGACTCGACGCTGTCGGTCCAATCGTCGGCGAGTGCCAACCAGATGAGGGCGTCCGCGTCGTGCCCCTCGTCGATGGCGATGGCGGCGGCGGAGGCCAACCCCGCGATTTCGGCGGCGATGGACGAGGGCGAGTAGCCCGCCTCCTCCTCCCAGCGCTCCTGGGCCGTCGGCGGCCCGTTCCGCGCCACGTAGTCCGCCGAGCGCTTGACGTTCACGTAGTCGTAGCCCACGTCGTCGAAGTCGACGCCGCGCTGTGAGAGCGTGTACGCCATCACGGCGGGGAACGAGATGTTGTCCATCTGCTCGCCGCCCCAGCGGGTGCGACCGTTGAGGTAGGTGTTCTGCGGGATGAAGCCGCGCTTGTCCTGCTGGTACTCGTAGATGTACTCCAGCGCGTCGATGGCCGTCTCCACGTCGCCGACGGCGTCGAACACGGTGAACACCTGATACAGGTCGCGCGACCAGACGAAGTTGTAGCCGTACCCCTTCGGCTCCTCTGAGGTGACCGCCTCGCCCCACGGCACCGACGGCGAGGCGATGCCCGCGCCGAGGAACGTCTTGTCCTCGACGGCGCGCAGCGACATCAGACAGGCGCGGTACTGGTTCGCCAGCGCCTCGTCGTCCTGTACCGACGTCGGTAGTTCCTTGTCCGCGAGGAAGTTCGCCCACGAGTCGGCGTAGCCCGTGCGCACCGTCTCGTACCCGCGAGTCAGCGCGCCGGCGGCCTCGCCGAGGGCGGCCGCGGTGTCGGCGTGTTCGGCGAACCCGAGCGCCAGCGTCTCCTTCAGTCGCGCGCCGCTGCCGATGCGTCCGACGAGGACGACGTTCTCGTTGTCGACTCGCTCCTGCGCGTTCGGCAGTTCGCCCTCGGAGAACAGCCCCGCGAGGTGGTCGGAGCCGGCGACGCCCACCGTCGCCCAGTCGAACCGCCCGGCGGCGGTCATGGCGACGGCGACGCTGTACTCCTCGCCGTTCTCGTCGATGAGGAGGGGTCGCACCTCGCCCTCCTGGTCGTACGCGCCGGCGTCGCGGGCGACGAGGTGGTAGCTCCCCATCTGCCCGAGGCGCAGGCCGCGGTCCTTGTCGCCCGTGTTCACGAGGGCGGTGTCGGCCATGGCGAACACGTCGTACTCGTGACCGTCCTCCGCCTCGAACGACACGTCGGCGAGCAACGCGTCGTGTTCGGGGTCCGTCGCGTACTCGACGGTGAGCGTCCACTCGTGGCCGCGTCCGTCGCCGGACTCGGTGATGACGTGTCGGAACAGGAGGGAGTCGTCCTCGACCATCTCCGCGCGGCGTTCGATGGTGTCGGCGGCGTCGTCGCGGCGCGTCTCGTTGTGCGTCCGCGCCGTGTACGTCGACTCGGGGTCGGCGTCCACCACCAGCATGTCGAGCGTCCGGAGGTTCATCAGGTCCACTCGGGGGAACCGTACCTCGGTCAGAGAGCCCTCGGTGAGCGTGAACCAGACCCGCGAGGCGTCCTCCTCGGTGTGGTCGGCGACGGTGCCGACGCCGTACTTCTCGCCGGTGGTCCACCGGGGCCGACTCTCCGGACCGGAGGGCGCGGGCTTCGGCGCGGGGAGGGCGTCGTACTCGGCGAGGAGGGCGGTGGCGTGCAGGCGCATCGCGTGCGACCAGCCGAGGGGGGCCGCGCTGTCAGCGCCGCCGTCGTCGAACACCTGCTCGGTCAGGTAGCCGCCCGCGGTGGTGAACGGCCCGTCGGGTCGGAGCAGTTCGTACAGTTTGGTCGCCTCTTCGAGGAACAGGTCGGCCTCCTTCGGCCGGCCGTAGTCGTCGAGGAGGACGGCCAGCGTCGCGGCGGCGTTCGCGCCCCACGCCGTCGAGAGCGACCATATCTTCGGCTCGTCCTGTTCGGCCACGCGCCACCAGTCGTCCTCGAAGCGCACGAGGCCCGCCACCGCGTCCGTCTCGCGGTAGAGGTCCGTCAGCGCCGTCTCCATGTGCGACTCTAACTGGTCGAGAACCGTCTCAGAGAGGCTCTCCAGCCGGTCGTACGCGGCGAAGGCCTCCACGAGCGAGAACGTCGCGGAGTCGAGCCGGGAGTCCAGCGAGTCCCCCTGCAACCGGAGGCCGTACACCTCGTACTCGTCGTCCCACAGTCGGTCGATGCCCTCGAACACCACCGACGCCTGTTCGGCGGCGTGGTCGGCGAGCGAGTCGGTCACGGGCGCTTGCGAGACGGTGGCGTACGCCTGCAGGAACGTCGCGGCGGTGTGGGTGAACCGTCCGACCATGTTCTCCCACGCGTTCTGACACGTCTCGGGGAGGCCGTCGTCCTCGAGGCTCCCGTCGAGACACTCGACGCCGCGTTCGATGCTGTCCCGAATCTCGCCGACGAGTTCGGGGTCCATCTCGTCCCGGCGTTCGAGTACGTTCGCGAGGAAGGTGACGGCGCTGGCCGTCTGGTCGGCCTGATACTCGGGCTTCTTCGAGTTCTCGACGCGGGAGTGCGCCCACCCGGGCGCGAGCGACCCGTCGACGGCCCACGCGCGGTGCGGCCACGACCCGTCGGCCAACTGCGCGTCACAGAAGAACTCCGCGCTCGTCGCCAGCCGGTCCGTGAGTTCGAGGTCCAAGCGGTCGTCGGCGGCGAGGAGGTACCGCGACACCTC
This sequence comes from Halogeometricum sp. CBA1124, assembly GCF_009741955.1. Lineage (NCBI taxonomy): Archaea > Methanobacteriati > Methanobacteriota > Halobacteria > Halobacteriales > Haloferacaceae > Halogeometricum > Halogeometricum sp. CBA1124. Next base: position 7,734 of record NZ_WPCD01000085.1, read on the forward strand.
CGCCTCGTCGCGGAACCACGTGTAGCCGTAGCCGCCGGAGTGGGCGTAGAACGGGTCGAACTCGGGTCCGGCGATGTGCGCGCCGGTCGGCGCGGTCAGGAGCGACAGCGCGCGCAGGTCCGACCGGACGAGGTCCTCGCGGGGGACGTGGTCGGGGACGTACACCTCGGCGCGTTCGCGCGCCGCCGCCCGGATACTGTCGGCGGAGGCGTGTTCGAGCGCGCAGTGCGTGAGGTCCGACAGCGCCTCCTCGCGGGAGAGCACTTCGTGGTCGGACAACTGGGTGACGAGCGTCGTCCGCGCGGCGCGGCCGTCGGGTTCCAACGGTGCGGAGACGACGATGTCGCCGCTCAGGTGCGTGTCCTCGTAGCGGTCCAGCACCGCCTCGCGGGGGAACTCGAACACCTCGTCGGAGAGTATCTCGTCGAACCGTTCGGGAATCTGCCCGCGCACGTCGTCCAGTCCCGTCGAGGCGGTGACGTAGTCGTGTTCGTCCCGGTGGAACACCTCGACGGCCTGCGTCCCGTTCGGCCCGCCTCCCTCGTGGATGAGGCGGCCGACGCGCGTCTCGCGGCCCTCGGGAGCGAACGTCAGGAACGCCGTCAGGTGCGCGTCCGTCGGAATCGCCCCGCGGAGTTCGACGTGCGTGACGTGCGCCCGGCCGAGCGTGAGGTCGTACTGGTGGACGGTGTACTCCCCGGCGTCGTACTCCGTCTCGACGAGGCTCGTCTCGCGGTAGTAGTGCTGTCGAACCGTGTCGAGCGTGTCGAACCACCGCATCTCGCCGTTCGCTTCGATGGCGAACCGTGACCGGTCGACGCCGTACAGTCCGGAGAGTGCAGACGAGTAGTCGCGGAGGGACCCGGTCGGTCCGACGTAGACCAACCGGTCGCCGTGGCCAGAGAACGCGCCGTCCCGAGTCGGAAACTCCTCGGGGAAGCGCCCGTTGTCGCGCTTGTATTCGTTCAGCGCGGTCCGTAGTCTCATATATCAACGGGGTGCGCCCGCGGAGCATAAGTATTGACTGGGTTTGTCTAGATAAATATACATTTGTGCTGTAGTAAATATCCGGACGACCGTGATATACGACCGAAGATGATGGAGAAAACGGGGCGACGACCGTTCGAGCGAGGGCAAAGGCAAAGTTCCGAGGGGTGCTTTCTCCCACCATGCATCATCCCGGCCCACCGAGATTCATGGCTGTCGGCGAGACAGTACAACTCGCACCCAGAGACCCCGACCCCGACGCGTCGTACAGTTGGCATCTGAAGAGCGCCCCCGTGGGGAGCCAACTCGAACTGCCCGGAGACGACAGCGTCGTCTCCTTCTCGCCCGACGCGTCCGGAACGTACGTCCTCGAACTCGACTCGCCCGAGGACACCCACCGGCTCACGGTCCGCGTCTTCTCCGGCGAACTCGCCCCCGTCGGCCCGGCACGGGCGCCAGCGGGATGAGCGGGATGAGCGGGTTCCAGAGCGGATCCGCCCGCCCCGTCCAGCAGAGCGGTGGCGTCTCCGGTTCGGGTTCCGGCGCCGGGTCGGGCGGGAGCAAGGAGGGCGGTCGGCCGCGCGTGCAGCTTCAGGGCACCGTCGAGGACGACACCCTCGTCGTCCGCGCGGACCCGCAACCGCACCCCGACAGCGACACCGACCGCGACGACATCGTCGTCGAGTTCCTCGTCGACGACCGGGACGACGTGTCCCAGTCGGCCGTCGAAGCCGACGGCTGGGAACTCCGCATCCCGCTCTCGGCCGTCGGTGACCGCGTGCGCGTCCACGGCGTCGCCATCGCCGACGCCTACAGCGTCCCCGACACGGTGGAGTTCACGCGCGAACCGACGACCGACGGTGGCATCGATGAGTGAGGGTCGCGAAGTAGAGACGGCCTCCGACGACGCCGAGCGAACCGGCTTCGGTGTCTCTCGTCCGAACGACCCGCCGGAGTGGTCGAAGGACGTGACGCTGTACGAGATTTACGTCCGCGGGTTCACCGACGACGAGGAGCACGAGTCCGTGTTCGAGGCGTTCGAGGAACGCCTCGACTACCTCGCGGACCTCGGCGTGGACTGCCTGTGGCTGACGCCCGTCCTGGAGAACGACCACGCGCCGCACGGCTACAACATCACCGACTTCTACAGCATCGCCGAGGACTTGGGCTCGCGCGAGGACTACGAGTCGTTCGTCGACGCCGCCCACGACCACGGCATGAAGGTGCTGTTCGACCTCGTGTTGAACCACTCGGCGCGGGCGCACCCGTTCTTCCAGGCGCCTACGAGAACCCCGACTCGGAGTACTACGACTGGTACGAGTGGCAGGAGAACGGCGAACCGGGCACGTACTTCGACTGGGAGTACATCGCGAACTTCAACTACGAGAACCTGAAGGTCCGCCGCCACCTGCTGGACGCCGTCGACATGTGGGCGGACCTCGTGGACGGCTTCCGCTGCGACATGGCGTGGGCGGTCCCGAACACGTTCTGGCAGGAACTCCACGACCGGGTGAAGGAGAAAGACCCCGAGTTCCTCCTCCTCGACGAGACCATCCCGTACATCGCGGACTTCCACAACGGGATGTTCGACATGCACTTCGACACGACGCTCTACTTCACGATGCGGCAGGTGGGCGACGGCAACCAGTCCGCGGAGGCCATCCTCGACGCCGTAGACCAACGCGCCGAGGTGGGCTTCCCGCCGCACGCGTCGTTCATGCTCTACATCGAGAACCACGACGAGACGCGCTACATCGTCGAGTGCGGCGACGACGCCGCGATGGCCGCCGCCGGCGCGTTGTTCACGCTGCCGGGCGTCCCGATGCTGTACGGCGGGCAGGAACTCGGCCAACGGGGCCGCCGCGACGCCATCGCGTGGGACCACGCCCGCGAGGAGATTCGCGACCACTACCAGCAACTCATCGACGTGCGCAACGAGACGCCGGCGCTCGGGTTCGACGGCACCTACCACCGCGTCGACTACGAGTCCGACACCGACCGCGCCGTCGCCTTCCTGCGCGAACTCGACGGCGACGCCTACGTCTGCATCCTCAACTTCGGCGAGGAGCCCGCGACGGTGACGCTCTCGGACTACAGCGTCGATTCGACCGACCTCGTCACCGGGGAGGAGACGGCCACCGCCGAGGGTCTCGAAGTCGACCACGTCGCTGTCCTGTCCGCGAACGCGAACTGACTCCCACCGCTCTTCGAACTGACCCACACCGCTCTTAGATGACATCCGACGCCGACCCCCGACTCCTCGACGAACCGACCGACGAACTCCTCGACTGGCACCGCGGCGTCGTCGCCGACCACGACGACCCCTTCGAGGCGGCGAAACGACTCACCGACCGTCTGGGCGCCCACCTCGACGACGAGGGGCGCGCCGAAGTCGGCTTCTGGCGCCCGAACTCGCCGAGGCCGGCGTCCCGGCCGACGAGGTCTACCTCGAAGTGCTCACGCCGCCGGCGGACGTCGACCCCGCGACGACGGACGCCCGCGAGGTGACGTTCCGCCGCGAACGCGTCCCACTGCGCCGCGAGGGCGAGTACCACTGGGGCGTCGTCGCGGGCGTGCGAGCCGGTACCCGCGACCGACTCGGGTCGCTGTACCACCTGACGTACCGCCGCGAGGGCGAGTGGCACGTCGTCACCGACCCCGTGGCCCACTCCGTCCCGTTCGGCGCGTTCGGCCCCGCGGAACTGTACGACCTCGAACGGTTGGACGAGACGCGCGCCGACAGGGAGTACTTCGAGTCGCTCGGCACCGACGACGAACGCGTCCCGACGACCGAACACGACGGTCTGCCGCGCGTCGACCCCGCGGTGAGCATGCTTGAGATTCACCCCGGCACCGCGACCGAGTCGGGGTCGCTCGCCGGACTCGCGGAGGTGTACGAGGCGATCGCCCGCAAACAGCGCGCGGGCGAACCGCTCGACCCGTGGGAGCGCAACTTCGCCGGCTACGACGCCATCCAGGTGATGCCGGTCGAACCGCTCACGGAGAACGAGGAGACGCAGGCGTACTGGACGGTGGTCGAAGAGTCCGACGACGAACTCACCGCCGCCGTCGCCCGCCCGGACATGCTGAACTGGGGCTACGACATCGTCGTCAGCGCGTTCTCCGCGCCGAACCCGGCCATCCTCAAGTCGGGCCGACCGGACGAACTCGTGGACTTCATCGCGGCGTGCCACGACCTGCCGCGACCCATCCGCGTCGTCTTCGACGTGGCCCTCGGCCACGCGGACGACCGGGGGGCGGAACTGCTCTCGGACCGCTACGTCCTCGGCCCGGGGATGTACGGCAAGCACCTCGACTACACCGAACCGACCGCTCGCGCCGTCTTCTTGGAGATGCAGAAGCGGAAGATGGACTTCGGCGCGGACGGCATCCGGGTGGACGGCGCGCAGGACTTCACCTCCTACGACGAGGAGACGGGCGAGATGTACCACGACGACGACTTCCTCGCGGAGATGGACGCCGTCACGCAGGAAGTCGCCGGCACCGAGTACCGCCCGTGGATGATATACGAGGACGGCCGGCCGTGGCCGCGCGAGGACTGGGAACTCGCCTCCTCCTACCGCGCCCTCATCGAGCAACACCCCCACTCGTTCCAGTGGTCGCCAATCACGTTCGCGCACAACACGCCCGCCCTCCTCACCTTCTGGGCGACGAAGTGGTGGCGCGTCCGCGAAGTCGGCGAGTTCGGCGGCAACTGGCTGACCGGCGTCGCCAACCACGACACCGTCCGCCGCGGGACGCAGATAGACCCGACGGTGGAGTTCAACCAGTCGCCGGTGAACCCCTACCTCGGCGACGACTACCCGGAGACGCTGGACGCGGCGTACGACAACCCGGCGACGGCGATGCTGTTCCACTGCTTCCTGCCGGGCGTGCCGATGGACTTCGTCCACGCCAACATGCGCGCGCCGTGGGGGTTCGTCCGCGACACCGACCCCGAGTGGAACGTGAAAGTCGTCGCCGACGAGTCGAACTTCCTGTTCTGGCAGGTGCGCGACGAGCAGTTCGCCGACCCCGCGCACTTCCGCCGCGTGAAGGACCTCGGCTTCGACTCCGTCGAGGAACTGCACTCGTTCATGAACGCCCTCGCGGGCACCGTGGACGCGACGGACTACGAACTCGACGTGATGGCCGCCATGCTGTCGGCGATGGACCAACCCCTCGGCGACGACCTGTCCGCCGCGGACCTCGAAGCCTACGCCGACGCGTGGATGCGCGACGTGTACGACTTCGCCAACCTCACGCACTGGCACGAGGACCAGTCCGACGCGCGGACGGCGGCCCGACTGGCGACGCGGGAGTTCCGCCACGACCGACCGTGGCTTCGCGACGACCTGATGGACGAGGACTACTTCACCTACCGACACCCGACGGACGGCACCGTCCTCTACTACGGGTTCAGGGAATCGCCAGCGCACGACGAGCAACTCCTGTTCGCCGCGAACATGGAGGGCGTCCCCGTCGAGGTGTCGCCGGCGTCGCTCGCGGCCGACGCCGCGGACGACGAGAACGCACCCGACATCCCGACGGAGGGCTGGGAACCGGCCCTGACGGCGCCGAACGTCGCCGAGGACACCGCCGTCGAACTCGACAACGCCGACGCATCGTGTGGCGGCGAGAGCCGTGAGACGGCGGCGATAGCGCCCGGTGCGTCCGTTTCGGCGCGCAGCGGACGCGTCGGTTTCGACGTACCGTCGACGAGTCTGTTTCGACCTGCGGCCGGACGCTCGCTCTCGACGACTCCGACCGCCCCGCGCGGACGGTTCTGGACGGGGCCGGAGCTTTCGGGTCGTTCTCCGCAATCACGCCGTACTCGCCTGCCGAGACGACGCGCCGGCGGAGACGCGACCCGCAAACCCTGAATACCCGCGGTCCAAACGACGGACTAGTGACAGAGACGTACGTCTGCCCGCACTGCGGTGCGACCCAGGAGCGACCGTATCGGGTCAAACTCATCATCGTGACGTGTCCGGAGTGCGACGAGAACGGGCGGCACGTCCACGCGTCGTACGTGGACCTGTTGGACGACGTTCCCGAAGCCGACAGACCGGACGAGTGGGAGCGGATGCCCCTCGACGAGCGATTGCTCGACGCGGTGAAGCGCGGTCTGCTCGACGTCGACGTCGGCCTCTACTGACTACGCGCTCCGGTTCCCCGCCGTCGCGGTCGCCTCCACGGAGACGCCGGACACGTACGACCCGTCGGACCCGACCCACGTCCCCTCGTTCCCGCACTCCGTCGTCAGCCGACAGATGCGCGTCTCCGGCGGCCAGACGACCCGAATCCGGTCGTCCCCCGCGTCGACCGTCGCCTCCT
>NZ_WPCD01000014.1:0-44102 GCF_009741955.1 Halogeometricum sp. CBA1124
GTACGCCTCGCCGACGCGTCCGTTCGCCCCCGCGAGGATGGCGATGTAGTTCTCCCCCGTCTCGTCCACCGCGACGTACGCCGCGCCCGTCGGCCCGTCCGCCCGCCCCACGTCGTTCACGTCCACGCCACGTCGGGTGAGCGTCTCGCACACCTCGTACTCCGCCTCGTCGTCGCCGACCATCCCCAAGAGCGAGGTGTCGGCACCGGCGGCCGCCGCCGCGACTGCCTGATTCGCCCCCTTGCCGCCGAGGTGCGTCTCCGCGTAGGCCGCGTCGAGAGCGTCCGGAAACGACGCCACCCGGACCGTCTCGCCCGCCGCGGGGAACCAGTCGTACGCGGCCGCAGTCTCCCGAATCCACTCCGTTGACGTGTACCCCACGTGGTCGACGTTGATGCTCCCGAGACTGACGACGCGGCCCATACGTCGTCGTCGCGCGCCGTCGGTAAGACCCTTCGGCGTTCGGCCGGGGCGGTCGACCCCGACGTCATCCGAGCGAGCATCCCGTCGGAATACGTGGATTACAGTTATCACCGGCCGAGGAGAAGTTCGAGCGAGATGTCACTTCTCGAAGACAAGACGGCGGTTATCACGGGCAGTTCCGGCGGTATCGGACGCGGCATCGCGCAGACGTTCGCGGACCACGGCGCGTCCGTCGTCGTCGCCGACATCCGGGAAGACCCCCGGGAGGGCGGCACACCGACGCACGAACTGCTGCAGGAGGAAGGGTCCGAGGCGACGTACGTCGAGTGCGACGTGACGGACTACGACGACTGCGTCGCGGCCGTAGAGGCGGCCGAGGAGTTCGGCGGCGTCGACGTGATGGTCAACAACGCGGGCATCGTCGGCCCGCAGGACCCACTGGTCGACCTCGACTTAGCGGAGTACCGAAACCTCGTCTCGGTCAACCTCGACGGCGTGGTGAACGGGTCGAAGGCGGCGGCGTTGGCGATGGTCGAACGCGGCGAGGGCGGCAGCATCGTCAACATGTCGAGCGTCGCGGGGATGGTCGGATACGGCGGCATCACGCCGTACTCGGCGGCGAAGGGCGGCGTCCGCCTGTTCACCTACGCGCTGGCGAGCGAACTCGGTCCCGACGGGATTCGCGTGAACGCCGTCCACCCGGGCGTCATCGAGACGACGATGACGAAGGAGGACTCGCCCATCGTCGGCACCGAACAGGAAGAGCAGTTGCTCCCGACGATTCCGCTCCGCCGGGTCGGCCAACCCGAGGACATCGGCGGCGTCGTCACGTTCCTCGCCAGCGACCTGGCGTCGTACGTCACCGCGGAGTCCATCGTCGTCGACGGCGGCCAGTTGAACAGCGAATAAACCGTCGACCGATATATCGAGTCGACGGGACGGCGAGTCCGTCGCGCCGCCCAGAGAAACTAAACGGCGCGGCGGGGAAACGTCACGCCATGAGCAGACGCGTCCTCATCGACACCGACACGGCCGGCGACGACGCGATGGCGATTCTCCTCGCGGCAGTCGCCGACTCCGTCAGCGTGGAGGCACTCACCATCGTCGCCGGCAACGTCGAGTTCGACTACGAAGTCGAGAACGCGAAGCACTCGCTCGAAGTCGCCGACGCCACGGACGTCCCCGTCTACGAGGGCGCGCGCGCACCTCTCGTCAAGGACCACGAACACGCCGACCAGGTCCACGGCGAGGGCGGACTCGGCGGCAACCTCTTTCCCGACACCGGCATCCCTTCGGCCGAGGGACACGGCGCCGAAGCCATCGTCGAACGCGCCCGCGAGTCGCCCGGCGAGTTGACCCTCGTCTGCATCGGGCCGTTGACGAACGTGGCCATCGCCCTCCGCCTGGAACCCGACCTGAACGAACTCCTCGACGAGGTGTGGGTGATGGGCGGCGCCGTCAACACTCTCGGCAACGACACGCCGTCGGCGGAGTTCAACTTCTGGGTCGACCCCGACGCCGCGAGCGTCGTCGTCGACGAACTGGACGTGACCCTCGTCGACTGGGGACTCTCCCTCCGACAGGGGACGTTCGAAACCGAGACGCTCGCCGAGATAGAGGCGATGGGAACCGACTACGCGGAGTTCTTCACCACCGCCTCCGAACGCGCCCGGGAGTTCGCCCGCGAACAGTACGGCGAGGACAGCACCACCCAACCCGACTCGCTGGCGATGGCGTGCGCGCTCTACCCGGAACTCGTCGACGAGGCGAACGACTACTACGTCGACGTGGACGAACGCGAGGGGATGACCCGAGGCTACAGCCTCGTGGACGAACACGGCGTCACCGGCGAGGAACCGAACGCGCGCGAGTCGAGTCGGTGGACGAGGAGGCGTTCGAGACGCTGTTCCTCGACGCGATGCGGCACGGCGACCCGGAGCGGTCGCTGTAACCGCTCTCCTCCGGTTTCGCCGGTCGGACGGTCTTCGAGTGCTCGTCCCTGCCGCCGGAGGCCGAACGGTTGTTAGGTGTCGGGCGCGGAGAGACGGGCGTGACCGTTCCCCCGCCGAACGTGGACGACATCGACGTGACAGACGAGGACGTCGACCCGCGACCGCACGCCGACCTGGTGGCCGCAACGATGGAGGTCCGTTCCTGTTCGCGACCCGACGCGGCGGACTGGGTCGAACGGGTCGGCCCGGAGTACGCCGAGCGGGTGGTTCGCGCACGATGGCTGTAAAACCGGTTCAGGAGACCAGAGACGCCCGTATCGTCACACGGGAACAGAGTCGGGGATTTATTAGGTGCGGGGACGAGCATCGGCCATGTTCGGCCGTCTTACAGGAGACGAACGCGCGGGGGCCGCCTCCTCGGACGGTGACGACGAGGCGTCGGGTGAGCGGGTGCTCTGTCTGTTCGATTCGGGAGAAGCGACCGACGGGCGGTTCGTTCAGGTCGCGGCGGCGATGGCCGACGGCGGTCGATTCGTCGTCCCGGTGGACGGGGCGGCGACGGCCCAGTCGCTGAAACCGGAATCGACCCGCTCTCCGGTCGAGTACGAGACGCGGTTTCTCGAACGCCCGTCGGCGATAACGACCGAGTGGGTCGTCGACGTGGTCAACCGCTTCGACATCTCCATCATCTTCGACATCCGAGACCGGCAGTCCGTCCTCGGCGGCGGCGAACTCGCGTTGGCGACGGGACGCACGCACGTCACGGTGACGCCCGGCACCGAAGTCGAGAGCCTCTCGTCCTGTCTCGTCCCCGTCGCCCGAGGGCCGCACCTCGACGAGACGCTGGACGTGGCTCGCGCCATCGGCGAGTCGCACGACGCCTGGTTGGACCTGTTCCACGTCGAGGACGGCGACCCTCAGGCGGAGACGGACGCCCTGTTCGACTACTGTGCGGACCGCCTCGGCGACTTCGACGCCTTCGACACGTGGCAGTACGACGGCTGGTCGCCGGCACAGGCCATCGTCGAGCAGTCCTCCTACTACGACGCGACGGTCATCGCCGCCCCGTGCAAGGGGCGACTCCGGGAGTTCGTGGACGGGTCGACGATCGAAGTCGTGCAGTCGCTGTGCGAGAACTCGGTCGTCACCGTTCGAAGCGGCGACGTTGACTGCTCCCGCCTCGGCCGGTGGCTGGGGGAGTTCCTCGCGCCGAAGCGCTGAGTTCCCGCCGCGTGCGCCGGTTGCGACCGATTTCGTCCCAGATTCCGCGAGCGAATCGTCCGAACCGCCCCACGAGACTACTTCGCACTCGTTCTTATTTCTATCCTGTTCGACGCGATAGCCGTCCTTATGTTCCTGACGTGACATCGATCGGACATGATCCGGCGCCGCCCACCGCCCGAACTCGGTCGGCCCGCCGCGCGCCGCGCGTGCGAACCGCTCGGCCGCCGCCCGAGAAACGGACAGTTCTCCAACCGCCAGACGAACGTCGCAGCCCCCATCCACAGGTCCCCCGATGCCCACCTCACTCTCCCGACGACGGTTCCTCTCGCGTTCCACCGCGGTCGGAGCCGGTACCGTCGTCGCCGCCAGCGGTCTGTCACGAGCCGAATCGAACGCCGAAACCGGTCGAGACGACGGAATCGAGTCGGTCATCGAGTGGGCGGCCGAGCGCGCGCTGTCTGACCACGACGCCGGCGGCCTGGCCGTCGCCGTGGTCGAGGACGGTGACGTCGCCCTCACGGGCGGGTACGGCCACGCGTTCCGGAGCGAAGACGTCCCCGTTCGGGCCGACGAGACGCTCTTTCGCGTCGGCTCCGTCTCGAAAGTCGCGACGTGGACGGCGGCGATGCAACTGGTCGACGCCGACAGGGTCGACGCGGGCGCGTCGGTGAACGACTACCTCGACGCCGTCACCGTCCCGCGAGCGGACTACGAACCCGTCGCGCTCGAACATCTCGCGACGCACACCCCGGGATTCGAGGTTCGGGGCTGGGGCGACGCCGTCAGAGACCCCGCGTACGTCCGCCCCCTCGCCGAGTCGGTTTCCACGGACGTTCCGACGCGCGTCAGGCCGCCGGGCGAACTCCCGCAGTACACCAACTACGCCGCCGCACTCGCGGGTCAGTTGGTGGCCGACGTGCGGGGTCGGTCGTTCGGCGCGTCCGTCGAGGCGACGGTGTTCGACCCCCTCGGGATGACGAACAGCACGTTTCGGCCGGCCCCGTCGGGACTCGTTCCGGCCGACGGGACGGCCGTGGCGGACGTCGTGGACTTCTACTCCGACGTGGCACCGGCGTCGGGACTGCACACCACCGCCGGCGACATGGTGCGGTTGCTGCAGGCGAACTTGAACGGCGGCGTCGCGGACGGCGAGCGAATCCTCTCGGCCGACGCCGTCGCAGAGATGCACCGGCGGTGGTACGCGCCGCACGAGCGGATGGACGGGATGGCGTTCGGCCTGTTCGAGCAGTCTCGCGGCGACGCGCGACTGGTCCGACACGGTGGCTCCGTTCCGAGTTTCGCCGCCGAGTTCTCGCTGCGCCCCGAAACCGGGAGCGGCCTGTTCGTCGTCGCGCACGGTCCCGAGGCGTCGGACGCCAAGCAGGAAGTGGTCGACGCGATACTCGACCGGATTGCCCCCGTCGAATCTGGCGGTGCGCGACCCACTCCGTCGGCGATGCCCGAACGCGCGGACGAACTCGCCGGTCGCTACCGCTCCGTGAACACGGCCGACAACGCCACGAGCGAGAAACTCGTGTTCGGACTCCTCACCGGCCAGCCGATAGACGTCCGCGTCGCGGACGACGGCACTCTCGTCACGGAACAGGGTGACAGCGTCGACAGGTGGGTCGAAGTCGAACCGCTGCTGTTCGAACACGTCGAGACGGACGAGATGCTCCTGTTCAGCGACGACGGGGGAGAAGTGAGTCACCTGTTGCGCGGTCTGTCCGCGTACGAGCGAATCGGCTACCTCGAACGGCTCTCCGTGCAGGGGTGGCTGGCGACACTGGCGGCGGTGACCGCGCTGACGGGGCTGGTGGGGTGGCCCCTCGCGCGTGGCTGGCGTCGGGTCCGCGGCGGCGGGGACCCGCCGCCGTCGGCGACGCGGGCGCGATGGGTCGCCGGTGCCGGCGCGGCGGACTGGTGCTGTTCGTCGTCGCGACGACGCTCGCCGTCGTCGCCGTGACGACGATGGACCGGCCGACGCTGTTCAACCGACCTCCCGAGTGGTTCGAGGCCGTCTTCGTTGTCCCGACGCTCGGAGCGGTTGCGACGCTCGTCGCCGTCGGCCTCGGGGCGCGCGCTTGGCACCGGAGCGAGTGGTCGCTCGGAGCTCGCGTCCACTACGCCCTCGTCGTCGCCGGGACGGTGGTCCTCTACGGCCTGCTGCACTACTGGAATCTCCTGGCGGTCTGACGCCGGCCGTCCGGTCGTCGACGACTCCCCTCTCTTCCAGTCGGGCGAACGACGCGGGCTGTCACGCCGACCCGGAAGAAGTCGAGCCGTCAAAACCGTCAAATTGTCAAAACCATAAAAAACGTCAAAATTGTCAAAACTGCTATCTTCGTTCCTCCCTCACAGCGACGCCGATTCGCCCGAGGGTCGGGCAGTCCGTCGGCACCGACGTCCCGAGGTGTGAGAACTACCCGCATCAACTAACTCCGTTCGTGTCGTACGCCCGTCATGGCCGATTCCGAAGACAGGGTGTTCGAGGCGCGACAGACCATCTGTCCGTTCTGCGGCGTCGGGTGCGCACTCGCGTACGACCCGAAGAACGGGAAGGCGACGGGGCGAGAGGGGCCGGTGAACGCGCGCGGCGAACTCTGCCCGAAGGGGGTGGCGGCGTTCGACGTCGTGGACCACGACGACCGTTTGACGAAACCGCTCGTTCGCGAACACGGCCGGTTCGTCACCGCCCCGTGGGAGGAAGCGTTCGACCGCATCGAGGCGGCGTTCGGCGACATCGTCGCGCAACACGGGCCGGACGCGCTGACCTTCTTCGCCTCCTCGAACTGCACGAACGAGGAGAACTACGTCCTCCAGAAACTCGCGCGCATGCTCGGCACGAACAGCGTGGACAACTGCGCGCGCCTCTGTCACTCCTCCACCGTCGCCGCGATGGGCGAACGGTTCGGCGCGGGGGCGATGACGAACTCGATGGCGGACCTGAGGGAGGCGGACGCCTACCTCGTCGTCGGCGCCAACCCGGCCGAGAACCACCCCATCACCTTCCAGTCGTACCTCGCGCCCGCCATCAAGTCGGGGACGACGCTGATACACGTCGACCCGCGGGCGAACGCGACGACCAAGCAGGCGGACCACCACCTCCCGGTCAGACCGGGCTACGACATCCCCCTGCTGAACGCGATGGCGAAGGTGGTCGTCGAGGAGGGACTGACCGACGAGGCGTTCCTCGACGAACGCGTCGAGGGGTACGACGCGCTACGCGCGTTCCTCGACGACGTGGACGTGGACCGGAACGCGGATCTGGCCGGCGTCGACGCCGACGAACTGCGCGCGGCAGCGCGCGCGTACGCGAGTGTCGAACGCGGTGCCATCTTCACCGGGATGGGGATGAGCCAGCACCACTGCGGGACTGACAACGTCCACGCCCTCCTCAACCTCGCACTCCTGACCGGGAACGTCGGAAAGCCGGGGTCCGGGGTGAACCCGCTCCGCGGGCAGAACAACGTTCAGGGCGCGGGCGACGTGGGCGCACTGCCGAACGTCCTCCCCGGCTACCGGCCGGTGACGGACGAGGACGCGCGGGAACGACTGGCCGCGGAGTGGGGCGTCGAACCCCCGCCGATGCCGGGGTTGACGGAGGTGGAGGCGACGCACGCGTTCGGCGACGAGGTGCGCGGCGCGTTCGTCCTCGGCGAGAACCCGGCGATGACGGAACCGAACACGAACCGCGTCAGAGAGCAGTTCGAACGCCTCGACTTCCTCGTGGTGCAGGACCTGTTCCGCACGGAGACGGCCGAACACGCCGACGTGGTGCTGCCGGGGAGCGCGTGGGCCGAACGCGGCGGCACCGTCACGAACACGGACCGGCAGGTCCAGCGGATGCGGCCGAACGGCGACCCGCCGGGCGACGCCCGACCGGACCTCGACGTCCTCTGCGAACTCGGCGCGCGACTGGTCGACGCCGACGCGTTCGACTACGACGGTCCCGAGGCGGTGTTCGAGGAGTTGACTCGCGTGACGCCGCAGTACGCGGGGATGTCGTACGACGGCATCGGCGCCGGGAGTCAGCGGTGGCCGTTCCCCGAGGGCGCCGAGGAGGGCACCGCCGTCCTCCACCGGGAGACGTTCGGCACCGGGGAGAAGCGAGCCGAACTGCGGGTCGTCGAACACGTCGACCCGGTGGACTCCGTCGACGACGACGAACTCGTCCTGACGACCGGTCGGGTCCTCCAGCACTTCAACAGCGGGGCGCTCAGCCGTCGGTCGGGCATCCTCGTCCGTCTCCGCGGCGAGGACGTCCTCCAGATTCACCCCGACGACGCCGCCGCGCGCGGCATCGAGGACGGGGACGAGGTCCGCGTCAGCAACGACCGAGGGACGGTGACCGTCGAAGCGGACGTGACCCCCGGCATCAGGCACGGGACGGTGTTCGCGACGTTCCACTACGCCGACCCGCTGGTGAACGTCCTCACCGGCGACACGCTCGACCCGGTGGCGAAGATTCCCGAGTACAAACACTCGGCCGTCCGCGTCAGCGTCGAACGCGCGGACGAGTCCGGCGAACCCGCCGACGAGTCGGGGGCCGCAACAGGCACTGATTGATACGCCCCGCTCGCGTATCGTCGAGTGAGGACCATGGACCACATTCAATTCGTGTACACGTTCGGGATGGAGGAATCGGAGGTGGAGGAGCGACTCCGCTCGGAGGCGGCCGGAGTGCTGTCGTTGGCCGACGACGGGACGGCGTACGGCGTCCCCATCCACCACTACTACGACGGTGAGTCGCTCTACTTCAGGCTCGGCGACGACGACCACAGCAAGAAGCTGTCGTTCGTAGAGACGACGACGGAGGCGTCGTTCGTCCTCTTCGGCGTCGAGGAACCGGAGTCGTGGAGCGTCCTCGTCACGGGGGCGCTCAGAAAACTGTCCGAGGCGGAACGCGAGTCGTTCGACGCCGCCACCATCAACGACCGCTTCGGCCCGTTCCGCGTGTTCGACGAACCCATCGACGACGTCGAACTCGCGATGTTCGAGATGGAGATAGAGTCGGTGACGGGGCGACGGACGAGTCGTCCGTAGCGCCGACGACCGGGAGAACCGAAAGAGCGGGGTGAGCAAAGAGGGAAAAGAGGGCAAGGCTAGCAAAGAGAGCAAAGAGAGTCAAAAGAGCAGAACTCTACGAACCGACCGACCGTGGAAGCCGAGTGACCGCTGACTTCGGATAGCTGGCTCTGGTGAAACGCTCGGCGGCAGATAGAAAAGACGTGCAAGATACGGCGGGTGTATTTGTCACGTGCGCAGAATCGTGGTTATGACAGCAGGTGCTGTCACCCTCCCTTCCGATAGTGGCGTTGACTCACTGAGCCGTCTGTCCGTGAGCCCGCCGACCGAGATGCGTTCTGTGTGTAGCAGAGCCTTTCACACCGTTGCATTTTTGGAAAATCGCTCGTCCTCATCGACCTCGAACTCTTTTTGCCAGTCGTCGTCGGAGAGGCTATGACCGTCACCACCGTATATGAGGTTTAAAAGGCAGAGGAGATGATAGCATGAACTACTTCGACAAAGACGAAGGAGCAGCACTGAAATCGGCGTTCGACGAGGTGGTGTTGGGCTGGCCGAACGTTACTGCAAAGACCATGTTCGGGTGCCCCTCCTATCAGGCGGAGGGGACGCTATTTGCGGTCCTCGTCACGGACGGTATTGCCCTGACAAGACTTCCCGAGGACAACCGCGAACAGGTGACGCAAGCGTTCGAAACCGGGGCGTTCCAAGCCGGTGAGCGAACGGTGACGAAATGGACGCAGGTCACTATCGACGACGTAGCCGAGCTTGACCCCCTTATACCTCACATCAAAGCGAGTTACGAGTCTGCGTTGGGGGAATCGGACTGATGGCCGGCCGATTGGACCGGCACACTGAGGGCGGGACAAGCTACTTGACGGGGGGCGAGGGCTCTCCGGTGGTGTTTCTTCACGGCATTCCCGGGTCAGCACTCACGTGGGAAGCCGTCGCCGCTCGGATGCAGGACCAGTATCGGGTCATCGTCCCGGACCTTCGCGGATTCGGCCAGTCCGAACCACCGGTCGGCGACTACTATATGGAGGGACAAGCTCGGGCAATCGTGGACCTGCTCGATACACTCGGGGTCGAGGAATGTACGCTAGCTACGCACGATTTCGGCGGGCCGGTTGGCCTGACGATGATGCGGCTGTTTTCTGATTTCACCGCTCGGGAGTTGGTGCTCTCGGATACGAACTTGTTTACCGATACGTACGTTCCTCCGCCGTTACGCGTTGCCAAGATTCCCTTACTGAACACAGTGTTTTTCCAGTTGATGGTAGGAAATCGGTTCGGATTACGGATGCTGTACAATGGAGCAGTAAAAGAGAAAGAAACAGCGTCGTGGTCGAAGTTTCAGCGGCATCTGACGCCGTCGGGGATGGCGATGACTCGCCGGATTTTCCAACGGAGCTTGGCAGATCTTGAAGCAAACTACGGAGAAATCGAGCGGATGCTCACTGACATCCAGAGTCGAACGCTGGTCCTGTGGGGCGACGACGACCTGTTCTTTTCGACGGGAGTGGGAGAACGAACACGGGCAGCAATCCCTGATGCAGAATTGATCGTATTCGACGAGACGGGGCATTTCGTGCCCGAGGAGCGTCCAGCAGAAGTGACAGCGGCTATACGCGGCTTTCTTCGATCCTAATGCAGCACAGATTATCCATCGGATCTGCGTTTGCAAGATACGCGCTCTCTATTCAGCACGACCGGTGAAGTCTGTCATCGATTGAGGGTTTCAGCAGTGCCGGAGAACTGGAATCTACCCGTCGAAGACGGGGTCGAGCGGACGCCCTCACACGAGAGACGCGTCACCTCGTCTGCCTACCGATTCGACCGCACTTTCCCGACGAGCAGTCGCGGAAGTTGACCGAGTACCTGCGGGAACGTCAGTCCGAGTTGGTCGGCGACGTCGGTCATGTCCGTGTAGAACCGGTGTTCGTCGACGAGTCCGTCGTCGAGACGCAGTATCGAGACGCCCCGAACGTCGACTCGCCGCCCCGTCGGCGGAACGCTGCCGAGCGGTCCGTCGTGCGTCATCGTCAGTCGGACTTCGTACATGGCCGTCGCCTCACCGGTGAGCACGTCGAGGACCGTTATCTCGAAGTCGGGAAACGCCGTGGTCACCCACTCCATGAACTGTCGGAGGCCCGTCCGTCCGTGGACCTCTCCCTTCGGACCGGGAACGCCCGCCGCGGGCGCGGCGGGGTCGTACATGCGGAACGTCCCCGAGACCAGACGCGGAATCGTCGAGTAGTCCCGCTCGTTCCACATGGTCACGTACGCTATCGCAGTCTCCTCCGGGCCGGCGTCGGTCACCGACCGTTCGCCGCTCGATTGTGGTCGTGAAGTCATGGCTACGTCTCGATAACGGTCGTGTCGAGCGGTTCCACCGGTGCCTCGAACTCGGAGACGGTGGTGCGGTCCGAGAAGAATCCCAGGAACCGGGCCGTGTCGGCACCGACGTTACGGAATCCGTGCGGGACCAGCGGCGGAATCACCGTCAGGTCGCCCGCTCGAACCGTCCCCTTCGCCTCTCCGGCCCATGCCTCGACAGATTCTCCGTGCAGGCAGACGACGAGTTCCTCGGCGCTATCTCGGTGCGTCGCCAGTTCGGTACCAGCGTCGAGTTCGAAGTAGACGACGTTGTGACCGCCGTCGAGTTCGATTCCGGTCGTCGCGGGGAACGCGGCGGAGAACGGGAAGCTCACCCGCGTGTCCATCTCCGAATCGCGCTGTGTGACCGCACGAGTTCGAGGTCCTCCAGACGGACCGTCTTCAGTGCTGTGTCGTTCGACATATCCGACGGAACGTACGTCGAGTTCGGTCATATCTGTTCTGAGAATATCAGTTCTCTAAAATAAATTAGAGAATTTCCGTTCACTCGTGGTCCAAGAGGGATGGATTTCTACCGGTCGAGACGCCGGCCGCGAGACGGCGACGGTCGACTATCCTGCGAGGTCGACGACGGTCAGGTGTTCGTCGAGGGTCAGCGTCACGCCGTCGTCGCCGTCGATGGCGACGACCACGCCGGGCGGGGTATCGGTGACAGTAGTGGTGACCCGCGAGCGGACGACTTCGAAGAGGTCGTCGAGCGAGGGTGCGAGGACGTTCGTCCCGCGCGCGTACAGGAACCCGATGACCGGCGGGAGCGCCATCGCGCACAGTTCGACCGGGAGTCGTTTGGCGAACAGACACGTCCCACATCGCAAGTCCCCCCAGGCGGCGAACGGAGTCCTGCACGTCAAGCAGGACTGTCCGAGAGCGGCGTCGTGCTCGTCACACACCGAGAGTGAACCCCTGACGGCACTCGCACATTCGGGGCAGACGCCCTGCATCATCGACGTCAGGTCCAACATGCACCGGTAGAGTTCCGTCCCGAGCGCATCCTCCGGAGTCCGGCCGACCAACCCCGGAGGCGGAAACGGCGCGTTCAGGAGCGTTCCGTTCGGTGCCGCGTCGCCGAACAGACCGTCACATCGAGTGCAGGTGAACCGGAGCCACTGGTCCTCGTACGTGACCGTCACGTCGCCGCCGCACGCCGGACAGGCCGCGTCTACCTCGCCGGCGACGTCGACGTCGTGCTCTCCCGAGATAGCCACCACCGTCCGCGCGATACGCTTGCCCCCGCCGCTCAGTCGGTACCCCTCGTCCGTCTTCCGGACGAAGTGCGGCACGAGTTTCGAGAGGTGGTAGTTGAACCGACCGTTGTCGTCGACGTCGACGCGTCGTCGGAGTTCGGAGAACGACAGCGCCCCTGCGGTGTCGTCGACGTCGTCGTATTCGTGGAACGCTCCGGCACGCCACAGCACTCTGACGATGTTCAGCCGCGTTTCGTCCCCCAGAATCGCGAACGCCTCCTCCGGTGACACGCCGTTCGCCTCCGTCGTGGGTACCGACCACCGCTCTTCCATGACAACCAGTACCACGTGTTGAGCAATAAACGAGTCGTCCGTGACTGGGAGCCGTACCGGTCTCGTACGGAAACGTAGGTCGTCAGCGCCCGGGAGTGAAGACACGCCGACGCAAACGGATGTGTTTAGCAAAACTAGCAAAACTAGCAAAACTAAGAAAACTAGCAAATCCATCTTTGCCGGAAAGTATAAGTTTTGATGGACAAGCCGTGCAGTATGACTGGTCCGGCAAAACTCTGCGTCTCGAACCAGAAGGGTGGGGTGGGAAAGACGACTATCGCCATCAACGTGGCGGGCGCGATAAACGAACGCGGCCACGACGTGTTGTTCGTCGACTTGGACCCGCAGGGCAACGCGACGGAGAACCTCGGTCTGATGGCGGCGTACGACGACGAACCGCCGACGCTGTTCGACTGTCTCACGGACCCCGAGACGCGGGAGGCGGTGACCGACATCGTCCGGGAACACGAGGAGATGGACGTCATCCCCTCGAACATCGACATGACGGCCGCCGAGCCAGAACTGACGCTCTCGCGACGAAGCGGCGAACAGTTGGCGCTGGTCCTCCGCGAGGTGGAAGACGACTACGACTACGTCATCGTCGACTGTCCGCCGAACCTGGGTAACCTGATGGACAACGCCCTGTTCGCCACGCAGAACGTCCTCATCCCCGCCCTCGCCGAGTCCACTTCCAAGCGCGCGTTCGAACTACTCTTCGACCACGTGGACGCGTTGGAGTACGACTACGAGATAGACATCGAGGACTGCGGCGTCGTCGTCAACCGCATCGACGTGCGGAAGAAACAGGCCCGCGAGATGGTCGAGTGGATCAACGCCGCGTTCGACGACGTGCCGGTGTGGCAGGTTCGCGAACGCGCGGACGTCCAGAAGGCACTCGACGCCGGCGTCTCCCTCCTCCAGTACAACCCCGATTGCGACATGTGCGAGGTGTTCCGGGACGTCGCCGCCGGTCTGGACGACCAGTTCGGTCTGGAGGAACCGGAGGTCGAAGCATGAGCGGTGAGGACCGGGCCGACCGACTCCGACGCCGACGACAACGCGCCCGTGACAAGGTCAAGTCGGACGAGGGAGACGAGACGGCAGAGACGGCAAAACCGGACGAGACAGCAGAGTCAGACGAGGCGACAAAGCCGGACGAGACGGACGCGACGGGCGAGAGCGACGAGGGAGACGAGACAAGCGGGAGCGAAAAACCGACGCTGTCGGTCAAAGACGAACAGAAACCGACCTACATGTACCTCCCTCACTCGATTCGTCGTGACCTAGACCGGTCGTACTCGATGCTGAAAGCCGAGTACGAGTACGAGTACCAGGAGGGTTTCGAGAAGAACCGGCACTTCTACCCGCTGGTCGTCTCTCTCGGACTGGAGGCCGTCGAGGAACTGGACCCGGAAGACGTCCGTGCCCACCTCGCCGACGAATGAGAGGAGAGACCGACCCGAACGTCGCCGCGAGGGTCGTGTCCGCCCGCAAGGTCACTCCTAGTCGAAAATAGCGGTGACTGCGGCCGTCGTTACAGGTCTCGCAGTCGAATCTCGTCGTCCGTGACGGCCTGGACGCGCGCTTCCTGCAGGGGGTAGTCCTCCTCGTCGGAGTCGCCCCAGCCGAGTTTCGCCATCAGTTTCTCCGTGATGCCCGGGTCGGGGTCGATGTAGGCCGTCCCGTGTTCGACCGAGGAGACGACGCCGACCTGGTTTCCGTCGCTATCCAAGACCGGTTTGCCCGTCTCGTCGTCGGTGATAGTTGTCGCCATGCAGTCGAAAGGTAGACCGGAACGATTGATGGTGAGTGTGGCTGTATATACCGGGTGTTTTAAATTACGTCTCAGACACAGCGGACCAGCACGCGAATCTGCCCTCGTGAGACGACGAGCGCCGACCACAGGAGAGGCTCGAATTCGGGACGAGACCGGCCGTGATCCGGAGCAGAGAGCGACGAGAGAGGAGAGATGGCAACGACGACAAAGAGGTTTTTGCCGTCTTTGCCACCAAATTCGTCACGGAAGCCGAAACGCGACGGCAACCTCACGCCGCACGCCGCGTCCGAACGATTTCGTCGGCCGACGCGTACCCGTGATGCGTTCCCGAACACCGAGTATCACGAGTGAGAACGAAGAATCGACTTTTTAACGAGGGTCGGCGAACAGGCGGACGTGATAGTAGGGGGGCGAACCGAAGACGTGGCGTATCTCTGCGCGGACGGGTCCGTGAGGCAGGGATACCGACTCGGAGACGCGCGGCCGTTGCGGACGCTCGGTCGAATCCAGTACGCGTGGGACCGGACGACGGACGACGGTCAGATTCGCGAGTACGTCACCACCGCGGGGTTCCTCGTCCGTGACGGGCAGTTGT
This sequence comes from Halogeometricum sp. CBA1124, assembly GCF_009741955.1. Lineage (NCBI taxonomy): Archaea > Methanobacteriati > Methanobacteriota > Halobacteria > Halobacteriales > Haloferacaceae > Halogeometricum > Halogeometricum sp. CBA1124. Next base: position 14,914 of record NZ_WPCD01000014.1, read on the forward strand.
CCGCCGCGAACGTCGCCGCGACGCTCCACTTCGAACGGGTGCTCGACGTCGAACACGTCGAGGAGTTCGTCGAGGCGTGCGAGACGCGTGGCGAGGAGATTAGCTCGGAAGCGGCCGCGAACTGCGACCCGGCGAGACTTCGCGGACACGCCGCCGACGCGTCGAGTTCGTCAACAACGCCGCTCGCGGGGCGGCGGAACATCGGTACTGGGACTGGGACCGGGCGCAGACGCCCATCGGCCGAAATGGCCGGTTCGTCCAGAGCCTCCCGGACGGGTTCCACGCGGACCTGCGCGACGCACTCGAAACCGAGTTCGGCTGGGCCTCCCACGCCGACGCCACGGTCCTCGCGAACCTGACGCCGAGGCGCGTCCGCGGCGTCGTTCGGTTCCAGCGGGGCGACCAGAAGCAGCCGACGACGCCCGACGACGTGACCGACGAGATGTCCGAGGCGGTCCGACCCGCCGGCGAAGACGACGAACACGAGGAGGCCGAACAGTGGCTGTGCGAACCCGATACGACGTTCGACGACGTCGCCGCGATGCACGAGGTGAAAGACCGCTTGCGGCAGACGGTGTTGAACCCGCTTCGGGACCCAGAACTGTTCGAGGAGTACGGCCTCGGAACGATAAACGGGATACTCCTCCACGGCCCGCCGGGAACGGGGAAGACGTACGTGAGCCGTGCGCTCGCGGGCGAACTCGACCGACCGTTCCTCCGGATCACGCCTGCAAACGTGACGAGCAAGTTCGTCGGCGAGAGCGCGGACAACGTCGCGGAGGTGTTCGAAGTCGCCCGCAGGCACCAGCCGAGTATCGTCTTCATCGACGAACTCGACGCACTCGGGACCGACCGGAGCGCGACGCACAACACGCAGAGTGAACGGCAGATGCAGAATCAGCTCCTGCTGGAGTTGGCGGACTTGGAGGCCGACGACGTCGTCGTCATCGGCGCGACGAACAAACTCGACGAGTTGGACGAGGCACTCACCCGAACGGGTCGCTTCGACGAGTGGATCGCCGTCCCCCTCCCGAACGCGGAGTCGAGGCTGTCGATGCTGTTGCACCACCTCCGGGACCGACCGACAGACATCGACGAAGCCGATTTAGGTGAGTTCGCCACGCTGACGGAAGGCTTCAGCGCGAGCGACATCGAATCCATCGCGAACGAGGCGGCGAGACGCGCCATCGACGAGACGTACGACACCGGAACTCGGCAACCGATAGCCGCGCACCACGTTCGCGCCGCCGTCGAAGCCACCGACTCCCACACCGACCGAACGGTGAGTCGGTCGAGGGATTCGGGCGACGGCGTCGACGTGGCCGACGACGGTACCGAGGAGTCCGACAGACACCCCCAGATGTCGCTGTAGGCATCGAGACTCCGTCGTCCGCCGCTCTCGTCTCGTTATCTCGGGCGAGGGGCGGAGATACCGACGACTGCGGAGATAGCGATTATTGCGGAGATACCGACGACTGCGGAGATAGCGATTATTGCGGAGATACCGACGACTGCGGAGTTGGTTCTGATAGCAAAACCGGTTTTGATAGTAAAATAGTTTTGATAGCAAAGAGAGGTGCGACAGTAGAGATAGTTTGCAGTTGAAATAGATTCCGACGGTGTCGGGAGGGGAAAGAAACGCGAGGGTGGCGACCGGAATCGGAAACGAGAGGTCGGCGACGACGTCGGAAACCGTTTACCGACTCGGTTCGTCGGCGAGTGCCTCCTCGCGGAGTTCTCGGTCCCGGTCAGTCTCGACCGCGATTTCGGGGACCTCGGTCGGTCGCATCGACTTGTCGACGGCGACGAAGACGAAGTACGATTGGGTCGTCAGTTCTCGTTCGCCGGTCGTGGGGTCCTCGCGGTACGCGCGGATGCGGACGCGGACGCTGGTCCGTCCGGCGGCGTACGCGTACGCCTCCACGACGCACGTCTCGCCGCGCGGGATGGGCCGGTCGAAGTCGAGGCGGGCGACGTGTGCTGTCACGCACGTCTTCCCGGCGTGTCGCATCGCCGACATCGCGCCCACCTCGTCCATCCACTTCATCACGTTCCCCCCCGTGTGCGGAGTCGTAGTTGTTCGTGTCGTCGGGTTGGACCCGTTCGCGGTTCAACAGGTAGGTGTCGGTGACTGTGGGCACGTTCGTGAGTCGCGACGGACGACCATAGGTTCGCCGCCGAGTGCCGTCGAACCGTGACCGCCGCAGTCGGTATCGTCGTCGCACGAGAAACGACGGAAACCCGGGGTGGGGGTCAGAACGAATCGAGTGAGGCGTTCTCTGCGTCCGTTTCGCTGACGACGAACTGTTCGTCGTCCATCGCAGTCTGGTGAACGATGTCGAGGTCGTGATCCGGTTGGAGGCGGGCGTAGATGGTGATGCCGCCCGCGCGTCCGAGGTTCTGCTTCCGGAGTTCGAGGATGTCGAGGAAGGCGAGACGGCGAACGAAGTCTCGAACGCGGCGGTCCGACCGGGTGGAGGTGCCCGTCGCCTCGCAGAGTTTGGTGTACGTCTCGATTATCTGTGCCATCGAGAACTCGTCCTCGTCGGTCCCTTTGTGGAGGGCCGTCACCGCCGAGAGGACGAGTTTCTTCTGAACGGTGAGTCCGCCGATGAGGTCGCGGAATCGGTCCTTCTCGGCTTCCATCTTCGCGTCCTCGACGTGGTCGCGGGTCACGACGTCCGACCCGTCGCGTTGGGCCAACATGCCGGCGTTCCGGAGGACGTCGATGGCCTGCCGTGCGTCGCCGTGGTCCTGGGCCGCGTACGCGGCGCAGAGCGGAATCACGTCGTCGGAGAGGACCCCCTCACGAAACGCGTCGCGCCGATGACTCAGTATCGCGCGGAGTTGGTTCGCGTCGTAGGAGTGAAAGTTGAGTTCGCGCGGTTGCAGCGACGACTTCACGCGGTCGTTCAGGTCCTCGGCCCACCGAACCTTGTTGCTGATGGCGATGAGGCCGATTCGGCAGTCGGTCTTTCCCGTCTCGACGGCCCGAGAGAGAGACATGAGAATCTGGTCGTCGGGGTGCATGTCCGCCTCGTCGAGGATGATGATGACCACGTCGTACAGTTGGTCCAGGATTTCGTACAGTCGGGTGTAGTAGGCCGCCTTGGCGAGACCGGTCTCCGGAACGCGGGTGTCCGTCGTCGCCTCGTCGTTCAGCGTTCGCCCGATCGTCGAGATGGCCTGCGTCTCGGTGTCGTCCGTCGAGCAGTCCACGTAGACCGTCCCGATTCGGACGTCGCCGGCGTTCGACTGGGCGGCCTTCGCGACGTGTTTGGCGACGAGGCTCTTTCCCGTCCCCGTCTCGCCGTAGAGAATCACGTTCTCGGGCGAATCGCCGTTGACTGCGACCGGAGTTCCGTCGAGAGGGCGCGAATCTCGTCGTCGCGCCCGACGATGCGTTCGGGACTCGGGACGTGTTCCACCTCTACCAGCGACTTGTTCCTGAAGATGGGGTCTTCCTGAGCGAAAATCTCCGCGGCGATGTCCTGTGACCCATCTTTCTCCATGCGCAGACGGAGAGACTCGTCACACATAAAACCACCTTCGAAGTACCCCCACGTTTCCGACGTTTTCCCCGACTTCGAAACGGTCTCGTGAACAAATTCGGCGGTTAGGGGTTCGACGATTCTGAGACCGAGTTTCCGACGTTCCGACCCACACACCCCACGTTTCCGTCGTTCTGGGGGAGGGAACAGTCGCGAGACGGGACAGTCACAGTTCGTCGCACCTCTCGTTCGTCTATCGGCGTCGCATCTACTCGAGGGACTGGCACCCCCCACGTTTCCGTCGTTCCTCTACTCACCGATTTCACGGTTCCAATCCCACGCTTCCAGCGTACCTCAGACCCACCCACCCCACGTTTCCGACGTTCTTCCGCGGGAAGGGAGGGGTCGTGAGAGTGGAGGCGGGAAGCGACGCCCGTCGGCGTATCCCGACACCCACACCCCACGTTTCCGTCGTTCCTTCGACGAAGAGGCAGTCGATTCAGACCACGCCTCGTTACTCGCTCGGAACCGACTCGTGCGAATATCTCGGCCCTCGGCCGAACGAACTCGTCGGCTACCCACTCGTCGAAACGACCCGACGGTTCGGACGACGGTCCCTGTTGTTCGAACGAGTAAATCCTCACTCGACACGAACCGAACCACACGGCAGACAACACAAATTTTTAATATGTGCCAGTAAAATAGTCCATTAGCTACATAGCAAAGTAAAGAGGCACTTTGTGCCTCTGACCCCCACCCCCCGTCCGTCCCAGAACGACGGAAACGTGGGGTGGGTGTGTCCGTCCACCTCTCGGAGCGAGGAAACGACGGAAACCCGGGGGGACGACGAGGACTCTACGAATCCTGCGTCCAGTCGATGCCACGACCGAAGAACGACGGAAATCCGGGGTGGGAGCGTTCGCTCGTCCAGCCGATTACGCCGACGGCTCGATAATCTCTATCAGGTTACCTTCGGGGTCCCGGACGAAGAGGATTCGACTCCCGGTGTCCGTCGTCTGGGGTCCGCTAAGCGTCCCGACGTCGTCCGGCAGCGACTCGTAGAACCCGTCGACGTCGTCGACGGTCAATCCGAGATGCTTCGCACCGACGCGGTTCACGGCTGCTTCCTCTCGGCTCTCGCGTTCGGGGTCGTACTCGACGAGTTCGACGCGGATGCCGTCGGCATCGAGGTGCGCGAACCGACCGGTCGCGCCGTCGACACCGACTGCCGTCGAGAACTGTTCTCCCGAGACGGTGAAGCGGTCGAGAACCGAGAGTCCGAGTACGTCGCGGTAGAACTCCACGGCTCGGTCGAGATTCGAGACGGTCGTTCCGACGTGGTGTGCGCGAAGGTCCGTCACGTGACGCCGTACTCGACGGCCGACCGAATAGCCACCGATCACGACGGACGAACGCTCGACTCGTCACCGCTCCGCGACTTCGAGATACGAGGGTGGAACGCGGCGGGCCGTGTACGTCCCGGCCCCACGTTTGTCTATCTCGAAGCCGTCCTCGCGCATCGAACGTGCGTCCACCGAGAGGACGACGGGGTCGTCGGCGTGTCTGCTGCCGACGTTTCGGGCTTCCTCGCGAGTCTCCGAGAGGTGGACGGCCTGCCGACCCATCGGTTTCACTCCGTCGTCGAGGATGGCGTCGAGGTTTCGCGGTGAAGTCCCGTGGTAGAGGCAGTCCGGTACCGACGCAGTCGTCGATTCAAGTTCGACGTCGACGGAGTGGCCGTAGGCCGCGCGTACCCGACCGTCCCGACGCTCGAATCGACCCTTCGAATCGGTCGCGACGACGGCTTCGACGTGTTCCGCGTCGGCCCACGGATACCGATTTCCGACCGCCTCGACGAGCGAGTCGAAGGCGACCCAGCCCGCGTCGTCCAGCGAGAGTCCAGCGTCGTCGGGGAAGTGACGCAGCGCACCGCTGACGAACTTGGAGAGTCTGACGCGGCGGTCCGCCTCGAGTACGGCGTCTCCCTCGTCATCACAGTCTGGACACGTCGCCTCCTCGAAGTGGCCGTGGTCCGGACAGCGGCGAATCACACGCTGCAGTTGCAGTCGTACGTCCGTCATCGTGTCGATGTCCGCGCCCGGGCGCGCCAGTCGCCGAGTGTCCTATCGTTCGGAGCGAAGGGATGCGACCACACGACCGAGAAATCTCACGTGAGGGCAATCTCTCGGTACAGACGCGTCTTCGCTGGAGGTGCGACCTGCGACCGTTTCCAGACCGGTGGAAATCACACTGGCAGTTTTTCATCCGGTAGGAGAAACACCATCTCAGAACTAACATGATTAAAGAAACGAAATGCGACTGGAATCGCAGCGGGGGGAACGGATGAGCGACACACCGGTCCGAGTGGGGGTGTTGAGTCTCCACAACAGCAAGGAGACGAAGGCGATCCTGAACGCCGTCGAGGCGCTTGGACACGACACGGAGTGGCTACGGTCGGAGAACACGGTCGTCCGGTTCGAGACGGGGGAAGCGACGCTGTCGCCGGACGTGGACGTCATCGCCAACCGACTGCTCCTCTCGAACACGGACAACCCGTCCGAAGAGGTGGGACTGGCGCGAACGCTCGAAGGGATTCGGCCGATGCTGAACACGCCCGACGCGACGTCTCGGGCCGCCCACAAGACCGCCGCGGCCGTCGCGCTGATAAACGAGGGGCTCCCCGTTCCGCGGACCGCGCTGGCGCTCAGCAGCGACCAACTCGACCGGATTCGGCGCGAGTTCGCCGAGGAAGCCGTCTACAAGACCGCAATCGGGACGCACGGTGGCGGCGCGTGGAAAGTCGGGACGAAAGATCCGCTCACTCCTCGGGTCGGCAAACGTCGTGCGTTCATCCAGGAACTCGTCAGACGGCGGGGGGAGACACCCCGTGACCTCCGGGTGTACGTCGTCGACGACCGGGTCGTCGGGGCGATGTACCGGACGGCGTTCGAGGGCGACTGGCGGACGAACGTCGCGCGCGGGGGTGGCGTCGAGGACGCGACGAACTCTGCGCCCGAGGAGGCGTTCGAACTCGCCCGACGAGCGGCGGCGACGCTCGGTCTCGACTACGCCGGGGTTGACCTCATCGAGGGCGAAGACGGGTGGTACATTCTGGAGGCGAACCCCACGGCCGGGTTCAAGGGCCTGTACCGGGCGACGGGTCGCAGTCCCGCACCGTACATCGCGAAGCAGGCCATCGAGTACGCCGGCGGGTCGGTTGACCCGGACCGCGTCGAGCAGTTGGCGTCCACGCTCGACGACTCGGTGCCGGCGTGCAAGCCGACGTCCGTCACGGTGGAGTCCGACGAGGCTGTCACCATCGGCTTCACCGAACAGGTCGTCATCAGCGGAACGAGTGGGACGAAGACCGTCGTCGCCAAGTCCGACTCCGGCGCCGCCAGAACGAGCATCGACCTCCAACTGGCGGCGGACATCGGTGCCGGGCCGATTCACACCGTCTCGCGCGTTCGGTCCGGAAGTTCGAAGCAGTCGAAGACGCGACCGGTCGTCGACCTCGTCCTCGGTATCGGCGGCGACCAACACACGGTCGCGGCGAACATCGAGGACCGGAGCCACATGACCCACCGTCTGCTCCTCGGCCGAGACATCCTGAAGAACTACCGCCTCGACGTGAGTCGTCGAATCGAAGACCACGCCGAACTCCCCGACGAGGAGTGAGCGTGTGAGGTTCGCCTATCGCTCGCCGGCCCCTGCCCCGCCGACCTGTTCGCGCGCCGCCTCGCGGATGACCTCCTCGGGGCCGAGGACGCAGTCGCGGCGGACGTCGGGGTAGGTTCCCTCGAGGAGTTCGTCCACGTAACCGTCGAGTTCGGCGACGGCGTCCAGCGACATGCCCTCGAGTCGTTCGCTCAGAATGCTCGCGACGGCACTACTGACCGCACAGCTCTCGCTCTCGAACGCGATTTCGACGAGGGTGCCGTCGTCGTCAACCTCGACGTGGAACTCGCCGTCGTCGCCGCAGGCGGTCTCCTCGGAGTGCTTCGTGAACGTCGGGTTCGCGAGGCCGCCCGCGTTCCGGGGCGTGCGGTAGTGGTCGTACACCAGGTCGTGGTACTGCGTGTCGAGGTGCGAGTCGAGTTCGTCGCGTGCGGCGTCGACGGCGTCGAGCAACGTGTCTATCTCCGCCTTCGTGTTGTAGACGTAGAACGACGCGCGGACCGAACCGGGGATGTCGAGTCTGTCGTGGAGCGGTTGGGTACAGTGGTCGCCGGCGCGGACGGCGATGCCGCGTTCGTCGAGGAGTGTCGACAGGTCGTGGCCGTGGATACCGTCGAGGTTGAACGCGACGAGACCCGACCGGGGTTCGCCGGCCGGCGGGCCGTACACCTCCACGTCCTCGCGTTCGCCGAGGCGTTCGAGAGCGTACTGCGCGAGTTCGTTCTCGCGTTCCTCGACGAAGTCCATCCCCACTTCCTCCAGATAGTCCGCCGCCGCGGCGAGAGCGATTCCCTCGGCGATGGGCGGCGTTCCGGCCTCGAACTTCCACGGCGGGCGGTTCCACGTCGAGTCCTCGTAGGTGACGTGTCGAATCATCTCGCCGCCGTAGAGGAACGGTTCCATCTCCTCCAGCAGGTGCTTCTTCCCGTACAGACAGCCGATTCCGGTCGGACCGGCCATCTTGTGCCCCGAGAACGCGTAGAAGTCGGCGTCGATGGCTTCGACGTCCACGCGTCGGTTCGGCACCGCCTGCGCGCCGTCCACGAACACGAGGGCGTCCCGTTCGTGCGCCATCTCGGCCAACTCCGCGACGGGGTTGACCGTCCCGAGGACGTTCGAGACGTGGACGACCGAGAGGAGTTTCGTGTCGTCGTCTATCAGGTCCGCCGCGTGTTCCATGTCGAGTTGACCGTCGTCGTCGACGCGAACGTACCGAATCTCCGCGCCGGTCCGCTTTGCGACCTGTTGCCACGTCACGAGCGACGCGTGGTGCTCCATCTCCGTCGTGACGACGTTGTCGCCGGGGCCGAGTTCGTTCAGGCCGACGCCGTAGGCGACGAGGTTGATGCCCTCCGTCGTGTTCTTCGTGAAGACCATCTCCTCGCGGCCGCCGGAAGCGCCGACGAACGCGGCGAGTCTGTCGTGCGCCTCCTCGTATGCGACGGACGCCTCGTGGCTCAGCGTGTGAATCCCGCGGTGGACGTTCGCGTTGTACGTGCCGTAGAACTCCTCGAACACGTCGTACACCTGCTTCGGCGTCTGCGTCGTCGCGGCGTTGTCGAGGTAGACCAGCGGTTCGTCACCGACCGACCGACTCAGGACGGTAAAGTCGTCACGTATGGCAGCAATGGCCTCGTTCATACCTCGCACATTCGGCACGCGAACTTAAATTTTCACCATACGATTGGATATTCGACGCACTTTCGAACCGATTCCCGAACGTGGTGACGCCGAGAGCAGGTCTCGCCCCGACGAACTCCGCGCGTCGCGAAAGGACGGCCGGTGCTCTCCGTCGATGGCCGGGGATTTCTGGCCTACTGCGTCGGACAACCGGTCGTGACGTGAAGCCCTACTCAGAGTACGGACTGCGGAACGCATCACCCACGTGAACACTCAACAAATGTCCGCAGTCCTATGATTAATGGCTGATACAATACTACACAGCCGTATGCAAGCCGCGAGACTGCACGAGTACACGGACGACATGAGCGAAGCGCTGACGATAGACGAGGTGGAACGGCCGGAGGTAACTCGCTCCGACGGCGTTGTGGTCGAAGTCGAGGGGGCGGGCTGGTGCCAGACGGACAATCACATCATCGAGGGGATGTGGACGGACTACGTGGAACAGACGCTCCCGATGACGCTCGGTCACGAGAACGCCGGCACGGTGGTCGACGTCGGCGAGGAGGTGACCACCGTCGAGGAGGGCGACCAGGTCATCTGTCACCCCGTGATGACCTGCGGCGTCTGTCGGGCGTGCCGCCTCGGCAACGACATGTACTGCGAGGAACTGTCGTTCCCCGGCCTGACGACGGACGGCGGGTTCGCCGAGTACCTCCTCACCTCCGAACGCGCGACGATACCGTTGCCGGGCGACGTCTCCCCCGCCGACATCGCGCCGCACGCCGACGCCGGCATCACCGCATACCACGCCGTGAAGAAGGCGGTTGGCGAACTCAACCCCGGCGACCACGCCGTCGTCGTCGGCGTCGGCGGCCTCGGCCACATCGGTCTACAGTGTCTCGACGCGATGAGTGCCGTCGACATCACCGCCCTCGACGTGAAGGCGGAGGCACGCGAACTCGCCGAAGAACTCGGCGCGGCGCACACAATCGACCCGTCCGCGGACGACGTACCGGCCGAAATCGAGGCGCTGACCGACGGTACCGGCGCACAACAGGTCATCGACTTCGTCGGCGCAGATGCCACGACGAGTCTCGCGCCGGACATCGTCGCGTCGGGCGGCGACCACCACGTCGTCGGCTACGGCGGGCACGTCCACGAACCGTCCCAGTCGCTCGTGAACGGCGAATTCTCCTACAAGGGAACGCTCGTCGGCCGGTACACGGAGTTGCAGGAACTCGTCGCTCTCGTCGAACGCGGCGACGTGGAACTCCGGACCTCCCGGTACGACCTCGACGACATCAACACCGTCGCCGAACGCCTCGAACACGGGGAGATAGAGGGACGCGCGGTCATCGTCCCGCCCTGATTCCGTACCTTCGCGGGGCGCCGGAACCCGCCGTTCTCGGAGGACCTCGCGGCCGACGGACCCGGCGGGGACAGATTCGGCGAGTGCGAACGACGAGTGGAAGTCGAGGACCCGACATTCAACGCTCTGACTATTTTCGTGAGATAGAACCATCACTCTACGTTCATATTATGCGGTCACACAGGAGATACAGACATTCAAAATCTCCTGTACGAACTTCAACTAAAACACAATCTTTCGAAATTCTCTAACGGATGAAATGGTATTTGGGTTGTGTTTCTCAACTAATACCGCAATCTTAATTTAATATAACCTTATCCAACCGGACGCTGTGAGGGGGCTCACTGCACCTCGAAACGGCAGAATTGGGTATATAGTCTAAATGGCACGTGACGGAAACGAAGTTGATAGCACAGACGATAAATCTCAGACGGCGGGGCAGGCATCTTCGCGTTCGGTCGGTCGACGGCGATTCCTGCAGGGCGTCGGCGCGGCAGTCGCGACGACCGGACTCGCACGGACGGCGCGGGCGGACTCGAACGACGTCATTCGACTCCAGAGCGGCGAGAGCCGACTGTTCCGGAGTTCGCAGGACGACCTCTCGAACACGCTCGTCGTCCCGAACGGCGCTTCGGTCCGGTTCGTCCTCGACTCCGGCGGTCGGTGGGAGAACGTCGGCATCGCGGGCAACGCGGACCAGACGGGCGCCGGCGGCGGCATGTTCGCCACGATGGTACCCGAGGGGGAGGAGTTCGTCCTCGACGGCTACTACACCGGCGGGACGACCAGTAGCGGACGCAACGACAACGGTGGACACTCGTTCGTCTTCAACAGCATCGACCACGCGGGCGACGCGACGTTCAAGAACGGATTCACCACGGACTGGTACCAACCGTACTACTGTTCGAACAGTGGCAACCCGGCGCACCGAAACGAGGACCACGCCGGGCGCGGCGGCGACATCCACTTCGAGAACCTCTACACCGAGAAGTTCGCGCACACCGCGTACCGCCTCGGAACCGACGGTTCGACCTGCGTGGACTGCGTCGCGGCGAACCCGTACGAGGACCACGGCCCGGCGCGGAGTGCATGGGCGTTCTTCAACGAACCGACGTACGAGAACCTGCAGTTCGAGACGTACATCAAGTCCGGGAGCAGGTACGACCACCCGGTCCCCCGCCTCGTGTCGTGTAACGGCACCGGCGGTCGGATGATGCACGGCGACTATCAGGGCGACGACCCGTCGGACGGTGCGGACCTCTCCGTGCCCGACGGCGTGCCGACGTCCGCGGAGGCGGCCGCGGCGGGCGACCGGTCGTAATCGACCGCTTCGGAGTTCATTTTTTCCGCTCGCTCGTTCGGCGTCGACGATGATTCCTGACGCGATTTGACCACTCGATGCCGCCGCAGACGGCACGAGCGAACATGTTCGGAGCAGTTTCTATCCCCCGAACGAGCCATCGTTCGAACATGGGAACGCACGCCCGGCAGGAACAGACGACGACAGTCGAGGTGCGGGCGACCGGTAACGTCCGCCGCGAACTCGGCCGGCACACGTTCGAGTTCAGTTTCGAGGGGACGACGCTTCGGGCGTTCCTCGACGCCTTCTTCGAGGCGTTCGGCGGCGAGGAACTGCTGCTGGCGCGGACCGAGTCTGAAGAGCGGACGGGCGGGTGGGCGACTGCGCCCGAGACGCTCCCGGGTCGATGGGAGCGGAACCCCGAGGGCGAGCGTACTCGCGCGTACGCCCGCGTCCTCGTCAACGGCGAGTTCAACGAACTGCTCGACGGGTTCGACACCGAACTGCACGACGGCGACAGAGTCGCTCTCGTCCATCCGTTCGTATTCTGCGTCTGACTCTCGCTCTCCCCTCGACCCATCACCGCGCGCGGAACGCGGCGACGACGAGATACGCGTACAGCACCGCCCCGCCGAACGCGAGTAGGTGACCGAACGTCGCGACGACGGGGACGACATGCCCGACGAGTTGTGCGAGGAGACCGGACGCGAGAGCGGCGATCGAGACGAGTGCGGTCCGGTCCGACGCGGCCGGTAGCGTCCCGACGCTCGGTGGGTAGAACTGGTAGCTGACGCCGACGACGGCCAGACCGAGGAAGCCGAGGAGGTTCAGGCGGAGGTGCGCCACCCCGAGCGACGGTTGCGGCCGACCGAACGCGAACCAGAGTCCGAGAGCGACGCCGACGACGCCGCAGGCAGCACTCCCGAGGACCCCGACGAACCCCACGCGGCGGCGCTCAGACCGCTGGTACAGCGTTCCGACGGCGACGGCGTAGCGACGACTGCGACGGCTTCGACGGCACCACCGATGCGGAGTAGGCCGCCGCCGGCGACGCCGGTGGCCAGTAGCGCCGGACCCGACGCGCCCGTGAGGAGGACGACGCCGACGAGCCACCGGGGTGGGTGTGCGACCATGAACCGCGGCAGGAGTCGGAATCCGAGCGAGAACAGCAGCACACCGGCAGTGCCCGCCGCGAGCAGGTGAGTCGCCTGCGGCGGATAGCCGTCGAGGAGCGGCGGAACGCCGGCGTACAGCGCGAGCGTCTCGTACGTCCCGGCGAGGAGATACAGGAGCGCCACCGGAACGAACCCGTTCGCCAGTCGGTCCACGGGCCGCCGGCCGGCGTTGTGGTCGCCCGTCGCCGTCTCGCGACCGGTCGGGTTCCCGCGAATCGTCCACCCCACCGTGACGACGAACGCGCCGACGCCCAGCGTCCACAGGAGCGCACCCGCCGCGCCCGCCCACGCTGGCCCGACGTCGAGCGACGACGCGGCGAGTCCGCTCACGCCACCGACGGTGAGCGGGAACTGGACCGCCGGCGCGCGCGGGAACGCCAGGTCCCGGTCGAAGTACGCCGGGACGAGCGAGTACGCCTTCCCGAAGACGACGTGCAACACGAACCCGAGGAGGCCCAGGACGACTTCGGTCCGACGCGGCACTCCGACGACGACGCCGGCCTGCCACGCCATGAGCGACCCGGCGCCGGCGAGCACGTAGCGCCGCGCCCACCGCGAAACCGTCGCCGCCGTCACGACGTTCGGCCCCCCTGACGCGCGGCGTCGGTCACGAACGCGACGGCCATGCCCGCGGATTCGGCGTCGAGCGACGTAGAACCTCGCCCGAATCCGTTCGACCTGATGCCGTCCCCGACGGGGTGCCGTCCGTCCCGAAGTCGGGCGCCGTCACCGAACACGTTCGGGACCGACGCTTTCGATACCCGCTCCGTCCGTTCGGACGAAGATGAACTCCGCTCACGACTCGGACCACGGACACGACGAACCGGACCCGGTCACCGACCGAACGCACGACAACTCGTGGTCGGCGAACCTGGAGGGACCGCAGCACGCCGCGGACGAGAGTCTCGTCGTCTCGCAGGCCCTCGACGCCGTCGAACACACCGCGCCCGGCAACCACGTCAACCTCGTCACGCACGGCGACCACGGACACCCCTCGTCGTACCTGTTCGAGGCGCTCGCTGACGCGTACGACGACGGCGTCTCGTGGGAGTACGTCCAGCAGTGTGGCTGCGGCGGACACGTCACTCGCGTGTACGTCGAGTGAACGCTCGTCCGCGTGGGTAAGTGAACGTTCGTCCCGTGGGTACACGTCCGCACGGGCGCACGTTCGCAGTCGGGCGCACGGTCGTGCGTCCAAAGTGACCCGTTGACGGACGGTGACCGAGTACCACTGAAAGAGGGTAACCGAGCGTCGGAACCGGCCTGCCGGGAGTTACACGTCCGTTCGAACGCTGGCAGCGGTTAGTTCTCTCCCTCGAACAGTTCGACCACCTCCCGTTCGACGCTCATATCGACCCCTTCGTCACCGGCGAGGGAGGGTCGACACGTGGATAGCACGCCTTCGACGATGGATTTCGACAGCCGTTCGACGGTCTGTCGCTGCTCATCCGACAGCTCTCCCTCTGATTCGAGCTTCGAGAGCGCCCGCTGCAACTGTCCTCGCCTGATATCTTCGAAGTCCGCCCGAACCGCCCGCCACTCGTTTCGTACCTCCGTGTCGCCGCCGAACGAGTCGCTTTCGCGTCTGAGTTCTGAGGATACGCGAATGGATTCGGATGATACGAAGTCGTCTCGCTCACCGTCGGGCACTGAATCGCCCTTCGCTCGCTCTGACCCCCCGGACCGCTCAGTCGGCGGTCGAGACATCTCCCTCGGTGAACGACTGTTCGGGGAGCGGTCCGTCGTATCGGTCGGGGACGTAGGCGCAGAGCGGGTCCGATTCGAGGGGGTCACCGGTGTAGGCGAACGCCCGCGACCGACTCCCGCCGCAGTGGTGGCGGAACTCGCAGGCGCCGCACTTCCCGCGGAGTGCGTCGGGGTCGCGCAGCGACTGGAACAGGTCGGCGTCGCGGTAGATGTCGACGACGCTCCGTTCGCGGACGTTCCGGCGGACTGCGGGAGGAACCCCGAGGGGTACACCTCGCCCACGTGGCTGACGAAGGCGAAGCCGTCGCCGGCGGTGATGCCGGTTCGCCGGCCGATGCCGTCCGACGCTGCCCCGTCCCCAGCGTCGCTTCCTCGCTGGGCGACGACGCGTCGGTAGTGCGGGGCTTCGGTCGTCTTGACGCCGAACGGGGCGTCGGCGGCGACGTTCCCCAACCACTCCATCACCCATTCGGCCCGTTCGGGCGTGACGGGGTCCAGCACGCGCCCCCGACCCACCGGGACGAGGAAGAACACAGACCAGAGCACGGCGTCCAACGCCTCGACTCGCCGGCGAATCGCGGGGAGTTCGCCCACCGTCTCGGCGCACACCGTCGTGTTCACCTGTAGAGGGAGGCCAGCGGACCGCGCCGCCTCGGCCGCGGCCAGCGTCTGCTCGAAACTCCCGTCCTCGCCGCGGAAGGCGTCGTGTGCGGCCGCCGACCCGCCGTCGATACTGAGGGCGACGCGCCTGAGGCCGGCGTCGGCGAGTGCGTCGATTCGGTCCCGCGTCAGCGACGCCGTTCCGCTGGGCGTCAGCGTCATGCGGAGGCCGAGGGCTGTTCCGTACTCGACGAGTTCGACGGCGTCGTCTCGGGCCAACGGGTCGCCGCCCGAGAGGACGACCAGTTGGCCGTCGCCGAACTCGGACGCCTCCTCCAAGAGTCGCCTCCCCTCCGCGGTGGTGAGTTCGTCGGGGTGGCGGTCCGGTTTCGCGTCCGCACGACAGTGCTTACAGGCCAACTCGCACGCCTGCGTGAGTTCCCAGACGAGGACGAACGGCCGCCGGGACGTGTCGATAGCCGGTGGTGCCATAGTCGTCACTCCCGTCGCCGCGTGCGAAAGGGAACCGCCGAACGTGTTCGGACGAACGGCCACCGGCCGGGGTTCGGCGACGCGGGTCGGGAGTCGCCGACGCCGGCCAACCCGCACGACTGCCCGTGAACCAAACGACTTTGCCGCGCTGCGGTGAATCACCGCCCGATGACCGCACCAACGACGACGCTCCCGAGCGGTGACGAACTCCCGATGGTCGGCGTCGGCACGTGGGACCTCGGCGGCGACACCGTCAGGGATTCGGTTCGCGCGGGCCTCGACGCGGGATACGAGCACGTCGACACCGCGGAGGGGTACGCCAACGAGTCCGAAATCGGCGAGGTGCTGGCGGAGTACGACCGGGAGGACGTCTTCCTCACCTCGAAGGTCCTCCCCAAGCACCTCAACTACGATTCGGTCGTCGACTCGTGCGAGGCGTCGCTCGACCGACTGGGAACCGACTATCTGGACCTCTACCTCGTCCACTGGCCCAACCCGGCGATTTCGCTCCGCGAGACGCTGGACGCGATGGCGAAACTCCACGACGAGGGGCTGGTTCGGAACGTCGGCGTCTCGAACTTCAGCGCCTACCAACTGAGTTGCGCACACCACGTTTCCGACGTTCCCATCGCCGTCAACCAGATAGAGTACCACCCGTGGAACACGCAGGACGACGTGGTCGACTACTGCCGCGAGACGGACACCGTCGTCGAGGCGGCCGCCCCACTCGGCCGGACGGCGGTGTTCGAAGACGACGTGATTCGGGACCTCGCGGAGACGTACGACCGCTCGCCCGCACAAATCGTCCTCAGGTGGGCCGTCGAGAACGACGTGGTCGTCCTCCCGAAGTCGTCTTCGCCCGACCACGTCCGCGCGAACGTCGACCTGTTCGACTGGTCGCTGGACGAGAAGGACCACGCCCGCATCGACGCCATCGACCGTCACAACCCGGTGTACGACACCCCCGCTCGCGACTGGACGGGCGACACGTACGGCATCTCCGAGTAGTTCTCGTCTCTGAGCGTCGCTGTTCTCGTGTCGGTCGCCGTCGAGGTCGGATTCTGCTCCTACTCTCGTCTGGGTCGGCGTCGACCCTGATTCGGACTCTCCAGTGCAGTCTGCGGGGAGGCCGCCGCCGGCGACTGTCTCCACCGTACTTCGCGTACTCTCTGCGTGTCGGGTCTTCGTTCGTGCTGGAATCGTCGTCGCTTACGGTCAGATATCTCCGTTGATGATGTCAGCGAGCCGCTGACGGTCGAACAGCTGTTCACTCTCCGGGAGTCGACCGTATCCGGGATACGACCCGAATTCGTCCGGGTAGAGCTGCTTTGCCGCCATCTCGGTCTGGAACATGTTGATGATCGGGCCCTGGTACGGGGTGCCGCCGACGTATAGGTCGTCGTTCTTGACTGCGGTCACCTCGCTACGACGGGATGGTCGTTGAGGAGCTCTCGTTGTTTTTCGATCAAGTTCTCTCCCTGGAAGTCTCGGTACGTGATTCCAAAGTTGAAGATGATGACGTCCGGGTCGTACTCCAACAGTCCCTCGAAACCCACCTTGACGGAGGACTGACCGTCGTACGCGCCCTCGAACGCGTCGACGACGTTCAGGTCGCGATACTGTTTCTTCCCCCACGTCTTTTCGACTTCCGACTTCGGATTGTAGACGATCCATCCATCGCGGTTCTCCGGATTGTACCGTCCGTTCACCAACGCCAGCGACCGACGCTCGCTCTTCGGGGGAACCCTCGACCGGACGTCTTCGATGAACGGCTCGTAGAGGTTCAGGAGCGCTTCGCCGCGTTCCTCTTCGCCGAACAGAGCAGCGTACTTCGGGATGTATTCGGGAAGAGAGAGATACGGATACGGTTCGCCGCCCGGCCAGTAGGTCCACCCGTCGAAGCGCTTTCGTCGGCTCTCGTTCCCGAACCACGGTGCGACGTTCTCTTGAATCTCCGCTGCTCCTCCCTTATCGAGCCCGTAAACCGCGATGATGGGGTTGGGGTCGACCGCCATCAGGTCCGGGTCGAGTTCGTACAGCACCTCGAGCTCGGTATCACGCTCCGCCGTCGTGAATTGGGTGAGGTCACCTTTCGCGGGGACCGTCACACCGTCGAGGAAGTCGTAGAACCCTTGATACCAGAACCGCGGGTCTGCCATACCAACAGCACCGTCGGCCTGTCCGAGTGCGGTCAACACGTCTGCGGTGAACCCGAGACCACCCACCCACGAAGACGGTGGTTCCGACAGTGTGAGTTCACCCATAGGTGACATCGTCGCCGTGTAGGAGTTCTCTCCGGTGCTCGTTTCCGTGGACGAACTCGTGGCTGTCTCGGTCTGGTCCGACCCGGAACCGCCTGCCGGGTCGGCGTCTGAACCGCCTGCACACCCGGCGAGCAGGCCACCCCCGAGGACTGCCCCGCCGTACTTCACGTACTCTCTTCGCGTCGGTGCCTCGCGCTGTCCGGAGCCGTCCGTCATACGTTTTAGGCCCACCTAATAATACAAAGCAGTTCCGAATTTAGGCCGACCAAAATATTATCGGGATACTCCACACCGCGGACACATCGGCGGGCCGTCGTCCGGGGGTTCCGATAGCCGTCTACGGTCCTACTCTCGGACCGACAGAGTCGAGGCCGCGATTCGATTCTCTTCGAACGACTCTACGAGCGAGTGCTGACGAAGCGAAGGCAGTCTGCCGTCGGTAGAGTTCTCGCTGACAGACCGAGGACGAGTGTAAATATCCGGGGAACGACTTCCTCGTGAAGACGTCGTCGAAGCACTACCGCGGGCGGTCTCGTTCTTCATGAGTATCAGCGCTGTGTCGGGCAACGAGCGAACTTGTCACGCGTAATCGGTCTCGACCCGAGCAGGTCTGTGGGGAAACTGACCCGGGATCGAACCGTCCGCTGGAACTGTGCCTCCTCTCGTCTGGCCGTATCATATCGCGCCATAGGATTTATCTTTCCACGAACGGACCGACGGGAAGAACCGAGTTCTGCGAACCCGCCGGTTACCCGACTCGAATCGCTTCGAGAGGGGTGTCTCTGACATCGTCGGAACCGCGACCAGTGCGGACCTCGCATCCAGTAGCACGAACAGCTATAGTGGTGTTCGCTAATGGCGTTTCACAGAGGAGACGGGGTTCGCGGCGGGTTGGGTCTCGACAGACAGGGTCGACCGAGAGAGCGCTTCGACCGCACGTCGGTGCTGAAACGGCGCGAAGAGCGGAGTGCAGTCGGGGTCGCTACTCGACCAGCAGTTCGACCGGGTGACGGGGCTGCCGTTCGAGCAGGGAGTCTATCTGTTCGAGACAGGAGGTACCGCTGGCGACGACGCGCCGGTCACGGACGCCCTCGGCCACCAGTTGGTCTCGCAGACGCTCGCCCACGTCCATGCTGAGTTCGTAGTAGTCGGACTTGTAACCGAAACTGCCGGCCATGCCGCAGCACTCCACGTCCGAGGTGACCACGTCGTAGTCGCACGCGTCGAGGACGGCGACGGTGTACGTCTCCAGGCCGAGCGTGCGCTGTTGGCAGTGGCTGTGGTAGGCGATGCCCTCGCCGTCGCCGTTCGAGAGCGCACTCGGGTCGGCGCCGTTCTCCAGCAGACCGTAGACGTACTCTAACACCTCGTAGCTGTTCTCCGAGAGCGATGCGAACGCGTCGGCGTCGACGAGGCGTTCGTACTCCCGCGTGAACATTGCGTGGTCCGAGGGTTCGACGACGACCACGTCCCGGCCGTCCGAGACGTACGGCGCGAGGGTCTCGGTCACGCGTTCGGCGTGGTCCGCGGCGGTGGCGACCATCCCCTGCGAGTACGGGGCGCGTCCGCTGGACGCCACCGGGGGAACGACCACGTCGACGCCGAGGGCTTCGAGGGCGCGCACGGCCGCCTTGCCGCGTTCGACCTGCACGTGGTTGGTGTAGAGGTCCGGGTAGAGGACGACCCGGCGTTCGGGGTCCGCCGGCCCCGCTTCCGCGTCCCGGGAGCGGAACCACTCGACCAGCGTCTCCCGCTCGAACCGGGGCAACTCGCGTCGCGGGTCGATGTCGAGAACCTGTTCCATCGCCCACCGGGACGCCTCGGTGTCGGCCAGCCAGTTCGACAGCGGGGCCGTCGCGCTCCCGAGTTTCGCCACCGTCTCGAAGTTGCCGAAGAAGCGCTTCTGGAAGGGTGCGCCCTCGTCCTCCTCGTCGGGCATCAGCCCGTCCACCAGCCAGTCGGCCGGCCGTTCGCCCTCGCGGTTGATCCGGTCGCGGACGACCGTGTTTATCCACGGGATGTCTATCTTCACCGGGCAGGCGTTCACACAGCGCGTACAGCCGGTACAGAGGTCGTTGAATTCCGCCGCGGTGTCGGTACCTTCGATGCCGGCCTCCCATCCGGTCGCGATACCGCCGGAGTACGTCTCGCCGCCGAACGCGTGGCCGCCGGTGCTCTGGAAGTTGGCACACGAGTTCGAACAGGCCGAACACCGGATGCAGTAGAGCGTCTCGCGCAGTTGGTCGTCCTCGCGCATCGCCATCCGGCCGTTGTCCACGAGGACGAGGTGGAACTCCCGGTCGGCGTCGAACGCCGAGAGGGGCGTCTCGTCGTCCGCGAAGTCCACGACGGGCGTGTCGACCGGTGGGGTGAGAAGCGAGACGTAGGAGGTGATGTCCTGCCCGGTGCCCGACCGACCGATGAGTTCGACGAACGGGTGGAGGTCCTCGACGGTCGGAATCACCTTCTCCACGCCGGCGACGGTGATCTGCGTGTCCGTCGCGGCGACGGTCTTCCGCGCGTTGCCCTCGCTGGTCACCAGCGCCATCGTCCCCGAGTCCGCGGCGAGGAAGTTCGCGCCCGTGATTCCCACCTCCGCGTCTGTTATCTGCTCGCCGAGTTTCTCGCGCGCGAAGTAGGTGAGGTCCTGCGCCGTCTCCAGCGGTTCGTCCGGGTCGAACGTCTCGTTGAACAGGTCCGCGATGCTCTCTCGGGACTTGTGGATGGCGGGCGCGACGATGTGCGACGGCGACTCGTCGGCGACCTGCAGTACCCACTCCCCGAGGTCCGTCTCCACCACGTCCACGCCGTCGGCCTCCAGCACGTCGTTCACCTCCAACTCCTCCGTCGTCATCGACTTCGACTTGACGACGCGGTCGGCT
Organism: Halogeometricum sp. CBA1124; assembly: GCF_009741955.1. Classification (NCBI taxonomy): domain Archaea; kingdom Methanobacteriati; phylum Methanobacteriota; class Halobacteria; order Halobacteriales; family Haloferacaceae; genus Halogeometricum; species Halogeometricum sp. CBA1124. The sequence continues at coordinate 35,495 of NZ_WPCD01000014.1, forward strand.
TCCCGGTCGGCCACGACGACCGGATGTACTCGTTCGCGTCCTCGGCGTCGTCGGCGATGTAGACGGTGCCGCCGTTGGCCTCGACCGACTCGGTCAACTCGTCTATCAGTTCCGGCAGACGCTCGATGGCGTCTTCCTTGATGGCGCGGGCCTCCGTCTTCAGTTCCTCGTAGTCCTCCAGGTCGGCGACCGAGGCGTACCGCCCCTCGTTGACGCGCGGGTGTTCTCCGCGACGGCCGCTCCCTCGGTCCGCATCAAGCGTCGGATGTCGTCTGCTTTCGACATCTCAGCCCTCCCCCTCCGCGTCGGGCGCGTCCGTCAGCACGAGACGTGCACTTCCCGCGGCCCGTGGGCTCCCTTCACCAGCGCGCCCATGTCGGCCGTCGCGCTCGGCCCCGTCGCGAGGATGGCGCTGCCGCCCGCCCGTCCGAACTCGTCGGCGACGGCGTCGATCGCCGTCTCCATGTCGGCCACGATGTCGGACTCGCGGACGACGGCGACGTGCCGGTCCACGAACAGGCTCACGAGTTCGCTCGCGCCGTCGGTCACCGAGAGGACGACCGACCCGTAGTCGGCGACGCCGAGACTCGCCCCCGTCACCCCGGTGGTCGCCGTCTGAAGCGTCGCGGGCGTCGGGTCCACCTCGACAGACGTCCCGTCGAGCGACGGCGCCGGGTCCTCGAACGTCTCTTCGAGGGCGACACCGACGGCGTGTGGTTCGACCAACTCCTCGACGTGCGTCTGGAAGGCGTCGGACTCGACGCGACTCACCGTCACGTCGAGGGCTTCCAACGCGGCTTCGAACCGGGACGCGGTGGATGTTGTCATTCGTACGCGAACGGAGACCACACACGACCATTTAGTTTTGGTTCCGGACGAAACTCTCACTTCGGGCCTCGACGACTTCGGCGTGGTCGTCCGCGCGAAGAGGCCCCCGTTCGACCGGTCGGCGCTGCATCGGTCCTCGGTGCGAACGAAGAGTAACATATGTCGTTACACTTCTCTCGTTCTCGGAGGTACCGCTCTTCGACGCCTCACCACTCGCGATTGAAATTCCAACGTTCTCCCCCCGAAATCTGCTCTCGAAACTACCGACGAGAGACGAACGAATATCGTTCGAAAAATACGGCTCGAATAAAACCATCGCACTACGGCTCTCAGATTGGGGCAATCGAGCTTCCTCACGTATTTACAATTTAATATCTTTGCTCTCTGGCTCCGGCATCGGTTCTTCCCCTCGGTCGTCTGCCGGACACCGGCCGTGAAGGGGAGGACTATCGAGTCGCCTCACCGAGTCTCTGTGCCGCGAACGCGACGGCGTCACCGTCTGCTACGTCCAGTCCTCGCCACTCCCATCTGTCTGTTGACATTAATACCGACCGCGAGACACGTCGCCGACGCCCACGGCTATCCCGAACGGCTATATTCGACCTGTAACGGGCTAAACTGGCCGTTAAGCGGCCGTTCGGCGTCGATAGACAGCAGGTAATTAACACATCATACTGTTGGTGTGCACGCGAAGGTCGTCGTCGCGGGACTGTCCGCGCGGCGACTACCGTGCCAACCCATGTCCAACGAATCGCCGAGTCTGTCCGCGGCCGCGGACGACACTGGTTTCTCGCATAGTCCGGTCGTCGAACGCCTCCTCGCTCACTGGGGGCGGGTGAAAGATGCGCTGTTGTACAGTTCGGCCTACCTCGTCTTCGTCGCGATGGGGATGGTCGCCACCGTCATGCTCGCCCTGTCGCTGCCGCCGAGTCCGGCCCCCATCGTCGTCGGCCTCGTCACCTTCGCCGTCTACGTGGGTGACCGCATCGCCGACGCCGAGACGGACGCGCAGACGAGTCCCGAGCGGTCCGCGTTCGTCAGCCGGTACGAGAGCGTGCTGTCGGTCCTCACGGCCCTCTCGTACGGACTGGCCGTCACCATCGCTATCACCGGCGGACCGTTCGCGCTGGCCATCACGCTGCTCCCCGGCGCGTTCTGGGTGCTGTACGCCTCCGAGTGGCTCCCGGCGCTCGGCTCGCAGTTCAAGCGACTGAAAGAGGTCTTCGTCGTCAACTCCGCCGTCGTCGCCGGCGCGTGGACCGTCGCCGTCGTCTTCCTCCCCCTCGCCTTCGGGGACGCGCCGTTCACGCCGACGGCCGCCGTCGTGTTCGTCTACTTCTTCGTCGACATCTTCGTCAACACGGAGATTCCGAACGTTCGCGACATGGAGGGCGACGCCGAAATCGGCGTCTCGACGCTGCCCGTGGTCTTCGGCGTCCGCCGGACGCGACACGTCCTCTACGCGCTCGATTGCTTCCTCGTCGGGTTCCTCGCCGCCGCCTTCCTCGGCGGGATGCTCTCGGTCGCCATCGCGGCGGGGACGCTGTTCGGCCTCGGATACGCGCTCGTGCTGGCCGCCTACGTCGGCCGAACCGACCGCTACGGGCTGCTCGCCATCGCGGGCGAGGTGAAACACTTCCTCGTCTTCCTCGTCGTCCTCGGCCTCTCTGCGGTCGGCGTCTGACTCGGACCCGACCCGGGCCCGGCCCCTCTTCCGACTTTGGCACCAAGTCGCTCGCCGCAGCGCGTCCAGCCCGGGCTCCGTCTGACGGACGTTTCATATGTGGTGACTGTGTTAGTCTCTCTACAGGTGGTCTCGTGAATCCGATCGTCCCGCTCCTGTTCGTCTCCGTCGCCGTCGGCGCGGCGGCGGGGATTCTGGCGTGGCGACAGCGACCGGAACCGGGTGCGACCCCGCTGGTCGCCCTTCTCGTCGGGCAGAGCTGGTGGTCCGTCTGCATCCTCTTCGGCCTCCGCGAGGGGACGGTCGCGGCGAGGCTCTTCTGGACGAACTGGGCGTGGGTTGGCGTCGTCGCCATCCCCGTCGCGTGGCTCCTGTTCGCCCTCGAGTACACGGGGCGCGACGAGTACGTCCAGCCGCGGTACGTGGCCGCGCTCTCGTTCGTCCCGGCTCTCACCGTCCTCCTGATGGTGACCGACCGGTACCACGACCTGCTGTATCTCAGACCGTACGCGTCCGGGTCGACGGCATCGTGCAGGTGGCTCACGGCGGCCCCTGGTACGCGGTCGTCGCCGGCTACACCTACCTCCTCGGCGGGGCGGGGATGGTGCTCGTCCTCGGACTGCTCACCAGCGACGCCGCGACGTTCCGAAGTCAGGGGGCGGCGCTCCTCGTCGGGTTGTTAGCGCCGTGGCTCACGAACGCGCTCTACCTCGCGGACGTCCTCCCCACGTCCGGCATCGACCCGACGCCCATCGCCTTCTCCGTCTCCGGCGTCGCGTACCTCAGCGCCATCAGCCGCTACCGGCTGTTCGGGACGAACCCGGCGCCGCGAGTCCGCGCGCGCCAGTTGATATTCGACCGGATGCAGGAGGGTGCGCTCGTGGTCGACACGAACGACTACGTGGTCGAAGTGAACGACAGCTGTCTCGACATTCTGGACGTCCGCGCCGACGACGTGCTCGGAGTTCCCGCCGCGGACGTCGTCCCCGAGTACGACCGCCTCCCTGCGGAGGGGACGCTCGCCGGTCACCTCACCGTCGCCGCCGCGTCGGGCAGCCGGTCGTACGACGTGACGGCGACACGAATCAACAACGTCCGCGGGAGCGTCATCGGACGGGTGATAACGTTCCACGACGCAGCAGGCACCTCCGCCAACAGCAGCGTCTGGAGGTGCTCAACCGCATCCTACGGCACAACATCCGCACCGAGACGAACATCATCCACGGCTACGTGGACCGCTTCGCCGACGACGAGGACGCCCGAACCGTCAAGCGCCGCGCCCTCCGCATCGAGGAGATGGGGCAGAAGGGACGCGAAGCCATCGAACTGTTCGACGAGGGCAGAGCGGGGTCCGACCCGAAGCCGGTCGGTCGCCTCCTCGAACAGTGCGTCGAGTCGGTCAGACGGGAGTGTCCCGCCGTCTCTGTGGAGTACGACTGCACCGACCCCGACGCGCGCGTCGCCGGTCTGCTCTCGACGGTCTTCGAGAACGTCGTCGAGAACGCCGCCGAACACAACGACGGCGACGACCCGCACGTCCGGATAACGGCCCGCCAGGAGAGTGACCGCGTCCGCGTCAGCGTCGCTGACGACGGCCCCGGCATCGCCCCTTACGAACTGACGGTGCTGGAGGACGGGACGGAGAGCGCGCTGAAACACGGGAGCGGACTCGGGCTCTGGATGGTGAAGTGGGGCGCGGAGATTGCCGGGGGGACCGTCGACTTCACCGAGAACGAACCGAGGGGGTCCGTCGTCACCGTGTCGGTGCCCGTGCTCTCCGCCGACGACTGAAGCCACAGCATCTTTGGCCTCGCCCGGTGTCGTTCCCTCCATGAGTGACACCGCAGTACCCGACGCGGACGAGCCGACCGACGCCGACGTCTCCCCGCTTCGGGTCGGCGTCGTCGGCGGCGGCTTCATCGGCCGGACCGTCGGCACCGAGTTCGTCGAACACGAGGACGCCGACGTGGTCGCCCTCGCCGACATCGACCCGGACGTGCTGGACGAGACGGGGGCGAAACTGGGGGTCGACGCCGACGCCCGATACGACGACTACGAGACGATGCTTGACGCCGAACCGCTCGACGCAGTTCTCATCGGGACGCCGCACACGCTCCACTACGACCAGATTCTCGCGGCGTTCGAACGGGACCTGCACGTCCTCTGCGACAAACCGCTCACGACCGACCTGGACGACGCCCGCGACTTGGTGGACCGCGACGCCGACCGCGACGAGGTGCTGATGGTCGGCTACCAGCGCCACCTCTACCCGGCGTTCGTCGAGGCCCGAGAGCTGTGGGCGGAGGAGGACCGCGAACCGCGCTGGATAACCGCCGAGGTGTGTCAGGACTGGGTGGACCGCTTCGAGGACGCGTGGCGGCAGGACGCGGACCTCTCGGGCGGCGGCTACCTGTACGACACCGGGAGTCACCTGCTCGACTGCGTGCTGTGGAGCACCGGACTCACGCCCGAGGCCGTCTCGGCGACCATGCAGTTCGTCGACGACGCCGAGCGAATCGACGGCCGCGCGAACGTCACCGTCCGCTTCACGAACGGCGCGACGGCGTCGTTCTCGCTCTCGGGCGAGACGCCGTGCATGCGCGAACACGTGCGGATGTGGGACGAGGAGGGCGCGGTCACGCTCGACAGCAAGGACTGGGAGCCGAGCGAGTACGCCGAGATAGACGAGGACAGCGGCGAACACCGGCCGCGTCTGTCCCGGGGCGACCAGCCGACGAAGGCCGAGGCGTTCGTCGAGGCGGTGCGGACGGGCGAAGACCCCGTTGCGACTGCGCTCGACGGCCTCCGCGTCACCGCGGTCACGGAGGCGGCGTACGAGTCCGCCCGGAGCGACGGGTCGTTCGTCGCCATCGACCCCGAGGACGTGGCGCTGGACTGACGCCTCGCCGCGCGGTTCGACCCGGCTCGGTCGTCACGCCGTTTCGGCCCAGATGGGCCCGACCCACGCCGTCCCCGGGTGGTCGCCGTCCGCCGCGGCCTGCCGGACGCGAACGGCGTACACGTCGCCGGCGGTTCCGCGACGGTCGTCCCAGCTCATCCCCGAGAGCGGCGTCTCGTCGGTCCACTCCGTCGAAACGGTGTACGCGTCGAGTCCGGCGTCGGCGTCGTCGGTCCCCTCGAACCGCCGCCAGACGGCGTTGTTCTTCACGACGGTGACCGACGCGACGGGCGCGGTGCCGGCGACGTCGACGGTCACCTCGCGGGGTGTCTCCGCGGACTCGACGCCGACGGCGTCGGTCTGTTCGGCCACGTCGACGCCGTTCACGCGGAAGTCGACGAGGATGCGGTGCGGTTGGGTCGTCGCGTACACCGACCGGTTCTTCAGGGCCGAGAACACGGCGCTCCGCTCCAGTTCGGGCGCGAGGAAGGCGCTGAGGCCGCCCGGATAGCTCTTCTCGTTCCACACCCGCCAGATGTTTCCCCAGCCGAGTCCGCGCCGCCGCCACTCCGACAGCGACGGCAGGTGCGGGCGCGTATGGATGAGCGAGTGGCCCGGGTGCGGGCCGTGGTAGTCCGCGCCGCCGAGCATCCCGACTCTGTGGCCCATGCGGTGGGCGTCGCGCACGTAGTGGCCCTCGGTCTCTATCTCCCCCTGCCCCATCGCCAGCGGGAACCGGTTGCCGTCGTCGCCGGGACGTTCGCTCGACCCCCACTGGGAGTACACCTCGACGACGGGGGCCAACTCGTCGTCGTAGTCCACGCTGGCGAAGTCGAACGGGTACATCGACTCCGCGGGGTGGTGCGGTACCGTCACCACTCCCGAGTCGTGGTCGGCGTCCCACTCCCGCAGGCGCGACCAGAGTCGCTCGTACGTGCGGGTTTCGGGGGCGAGCGAGTCGAACAGCGTCGCGTCCGCGGCGTCCTCGAAGTAGACGTTGACGTGGCCGCCGACGTTCGGTTGCTTCGTCCACTCGTACGCCGGGAGCGTGACGAACTCCCCCGCCTCGTCGAACTCCTCGGCGACTTCGCACAACTGGTCGAAGTAGCGTTCGTGCATCCGCCGACGCTGCCACTCCGGCGGGATGAAGAAGCCCATCGTGTCGTGGTCGGTGTAGGCGACGACGTCGAGCGCCATCACGTCCCGGCCGAATCGGTAGCCCCGTTCGCGTCGCCGACGCCGTCCGAGCAGTTCGAGTGGAGGTGGATGTCCCCCCAGTAGACGCGGTGGTCGTGGTCGTCGGCGACCCGGACCGGATTGGAGACGAACCGCTCGCCCGTCCGCGCGTCGGTCAGCGTGAGGTACTGGGTCCCCGGCGTCTCGAACCGCACGTCGTCGACCCGGACGACGCCGTCGTCCCCGGACGCGAACGACACCGACTCCGGGTGTGTCGCCTCCGGGTCGGTCGACGCCATCGCCGCACTCCCCGCGAAGTCGCGGTGGAGGCGTTCGCACTGGTCCCACGCCTGCACGGTGAGCGTCAGCGACTCGCCGGGCGTCGCCGTCGAGGGGACGACGGCGTGCAGGCGGCCGAATCGGGAGGTCCGGTTCGCCAGCAACTCCCGCGGGGACGGTGCGTTGCGGACGAACACGGACACCGTCTCCTTCGCCTTGACGAGGGGTCCTAGAGACGACCTGTTCATACCGTCGTCTCACAGGGCCGAGTGATATGTGTACTCCCCGTCCGACCGTCGCCGGGGCGCGGCCGCCTCGGGAGGCCCGGGTCCCTCGTCGCAGTCGCCGGCGAGTCCGCGGGCGACCTGTCGACGACCCGCCTCACCGCCGCCCGAACCGGCAGAATCGTTTCGAACCGAAACGACTTGTACCTCGACCCGAGATTCGGAGGTATGTACGTCATTCGGAACGCGACGCTGCACACGGCGACGGACCGCGGCACCGTCGAGGGCGACTTGCTCCTCGAGACGGGACGATAGCCGCCGGTCGGCGAGGTGGACGCGCCCGCCGAGGCGACGGAGATAGACGTCGACGGCGCGCCGGTCACGCCCGGACTCGTGGACGCCCACAGTCACGCGGGGATGGCCGAGTGGGGCGAACCCGAGGACGGCGACGTGAACGAGGGCACCGACCCGGTGACGCCCCACGTCAACGCCCTCGACGGCTTCCACCCCCGTGACGAGGAACTGAAGTACGCCTTCCAGAACGGCGTCACCACCGTCTCCGCGCGGATGGGGTCGGGCAACGTCGTCGGCGGCGTCATCTGCACGATGAAGACGTACGGCGACGTGGCCGACCACATGCTCGTCCGCGAGGACGGCATGAAGGCCGCGATGGGCGAGAACCCGAAGCGTTTCCACGGCGAGAACAAGGACCGCCAGCCCTCCACCCGTCCGGGCGTCGCCGCGACCCTCCGGCAGGCCCTGATGGACGCCGAGGACTACGCGGCCAAGCGCGAGAAGGCGGACGACGAGGACGAACCGTTCGACCGGGACCTCGGATTGGAGAACCTCGCGCGCGTCGTCGAGGGGGACCTGCCCCTCCGCGTCCACGCCCACCGCGCCGACGACATCATGACCGTCTTCCGCATCGCCGAGGAGTTCGGCATCGACGACCTCTCCATCGAACACGCGACGGAGGGCCACCTCGTCGCCGAGGAGTTCGCCGAACGCGACGTGCCCGCGGTGTGCGGACCGTCGCTCTACTCGGGCGCGAAGTACGAACTGCGCAACATCACGTTCGAGACGCCCGGCATCCTCCACGAGGCGGGGGTGCAGGTGGCCATCCAGACGGACGCGCCGGTCCTGCCGCAACGACACCTCGACGTCTGCGTCGGCCTCGCCGTCCGCGAGGGCCTCCCCGAGGAGGCCGCACTCGACGTGGTGACGCGCAACCCCGCCGCGATTCTGGGCGTCGAAGACCGGGTGGGGACGCTCGAAGCGGGAACCGACGCCGACGTGGTCGTCTGGGACGGGCCGTTCTACCAGTCGACACCACCGCCCAGCACGTGTTCGTGGACGGCGAACACGTGTTCGACCGCGCGGAGGACGCCGTCGACCCGCGCGAGGAGTGGCAGTGGTGACCGGTCGAGCGAGTTCGTAGCCGTCGGCCGCTTGCGCCCTCCTCATCTCACTTCTGTGCCGTTTCTCGCCCCCTCCTCACTTCTGTGCCGTTTCTCGCCC
>NZ_WPCD01000287.1:0-3253 GCF_009741955.1 Halogeometricum sp. CBA1124
GAGGAGGACGGCGACGTTCGCGTCGGGCACGTCCACCCCCTCGTCCAGCACGTTCGCCGTGACGACGCGCGAGTACGTCCCGTCGCGGAAGCGTTCCAGCAGTTCGCGTCGCTCCGCCGCGCCCGTCTCGCTGGTTATCGCCGGGAGCAGGTAGCGCTCGGAGAGGCGGTAGACGAGGTCCGTGTGCGCGGTGAAGACGATGACCCGGTCGTCGCGGTGTCTATCGAGGAGGCGACCCAGCGTCTCCACCTTCTCGTCGGCGTTCATCATGATGCGCCGGGCGCGTTGCTTCGCGAGGAGTGCCTCCCGCGCCCGCGGGTCCGACCCCGACCGCATCACGAGTTTCCGGTAGTCTGACCCCGATGAGAAGGAGAGGTTCGACCGCTTGAGGTAGTCCACGAACGTCCCCTGCGCCTCCTCGTACCGGTCGCGTTCTTCGGGCGTGAGGTCCACCTCGACGCGCCGCACCTCGTAGTCGGCGAGGTGTTCGCCCGCCAACTCCTCTACCGTCAGGTCGTACACCTTCGGCCCGACGAGTTCGGCGACGGCCTCGTGTGCGCCGTCCGGCCGTTCGAACGTCGCCGTCAGGCCGAGGCGGGAGGGTGCGGTCAGCAGTCGGGCCACGTCGCGGTAGCCCTCGCCGCCGAGGTGGTGCACCTCGTCGAAGACGACGAGGCCGAAGTCGCCACCGACGTCCTCGGCGCGCAGGTAGGCGGAGTCGTACGTCGAGACGGTGACGGCCTCCTGCGTCTGTTCGCCGCCGCCGAACTGCCCGACGGGCACGTCGAACTCCGTCGCCAACTCGCGTCGCCACTGGTCGAGGAGGTCCACCGTCGGGACGACGACGAGAGTGGGGACGCCGAGTGCGGCGATGGCCGCGACGGCGACGACGGTCTTTCCGGCCCCGGTCGGCAGTTCGAGGACGCCGCGGTCGCCGTTCTCGCGCCACGCGTCGAGTGCGTGCTGCTGGTAGTCGCGCAGGTCGTAGGCGTGCGAGAGGTCCAGACGCGTCTCCGGGCGGACGCGGTCCTCGTAGGCGAGGTCCCGGGCGTCGAGTTCGGCGCGGAGGTCGGCGTAGCGGTGGGCCGGCGCGCGGGCGACGAGTCCGCGGTCGTCCCACGTCACGCCGGGGAGGGCCGCGGCGGCGACGGCGGACTCGTCGAGGCCGCCGACGCGGACCGTCCCCGTCTCGAACGTCAGCGTGAGCACACGCGGTTCTCGGGCGGCATCGGATATAAACGAACGGACGCAGAGGCGGCGGACCCGCGGAACCACGGGGAGAGGAGTCGGCGTCTCTCTCGGAACTCTCGGCAGCGGATAGGTCTGGTGTGCGAGAGACACCGCGCGTCTCGCTCACCCCTGGTGCTCGTCAGCAGTCGTGTCTCCCGGTCGCTCGTGGTCGCCCGTCTATATTCCGAGCCACTCGTCGTTCCGAACCTGATATCCGTTGGCCCGGCAGAACTTCGCCGCCTGACGGCGTACCCCTCGGGACGACGGGAGCTTCTCTTTGTCGTGGATCTGCTCGGTGACCCAGTCGCTGATGGCTCGAATCCCTTCGTCGTCGTCGTCGGCGTCGATCGCTTCGAGTTCCTCGAACGTCGTCTCGTACGCTTTGCGCTGTGACCAACTGAACTCCGTATTCGAGAGCGTCTCACTGGCTTCCACGATCCGTTTCATCGCCGCGGCAACTGTCGGTCGTTGGACCAGCACTCGGACGGCGTCCGGGGAGTCGAACGTCTCCTCGTCCGTCTCCGGTACCAGTTCCCCGAGAGTGTAGCTCTCCTCGACCGATTCGATCGTTCGGTCGCCGACCGCCGCGACGATATCGCGTCCCGTCGCCGGGAACGTCAGCACTTCGAGTTCCGCCTCCAGATCGCCGAGTTCCTCAGCGTCGACCGGTGGCTGTACTTCGTCGCCGCGCTCCAGCTCTGTGTCTATATCGCGCTCTCGTTGGCGTCGCTCGGCGTCTCGTGCTTGCTTGTCTCGGCCGCTCTTGTTGTCTGCCATCCGTTAACTAGGGTCTCTGGACGCATAGTCCTGTGGTCGGTTCCAGCGACTCCCGGACGGGACCGCAAGCAACGAAAACCGGATTCAGCGAACACCCCCAACAGGCTAGTGATTCATTGAAACAAGGGGTATCGGTGTTCGAGTGCCGCGTACACGCTCTGTCGCCAGTTCCGCCGAAACTCGACGCCGGTCGAGGGAGTCCAACAGCGTCGCGCCGGCGGGACGGCGAGGCTCTTTTTATCCGCCGGGCAGACCTTCGAGTATGGCAGACGAACTCGAAGACGCGGTGGCGACGTTCCTCTCGGACGTGGACACGGCGCACGGCGAGTACGAACGGGGCTACGTGGACGCCGACGCGACGCTGGAACTGGTCATGAACCACGTCGAGGACCTGCGCGAGGCGTACGAGGAGTGAGAGGAACGGGCTGACTCGACTCAGAGGAACAGCGCGGGTATCGTCTTCCGGAAGATGTTGAGCGAGATGACGAACAGGAGACCGACGACGAACCAGTTGAACCGCCGTTCGTCCACCTCGACGCGCCGGAGGTACGTCCCCGCAAGGAGGCCGACCAGCGTCACCACGGCGACGACGCACCCGAGCCACAGTCGGTAGGCCGTCAGGAGGTCGGTGAACAGCGCCATCTGGACGATGCGGACGGTGAAGACGAGGCCGAGCACCATCGACAGGCCGCCGATGTAGCGCTCGGCGTCGCGTTCGAACGTGTGGAAGTAGGCGGGCAGGAGCGGTCCGAGGTTCGAGACGGCCAAGAGAAAGCCCTCCAGGAAGCCCGCGGTGGAGAGGGCGACCGGGTGGTGCGCCTCCTCGACGGTGACGAAGTTCCCCAGCAGTTGGAACAGGACGTAGCCGAGGATGACGAGGCCGATGAGGAACGGGACGATGGGACCGGCGCTGAACTCGGCGAGGAAGAAGACGCCGAGGACGGCGCCGACGCCGGCCAGGAGCATCAGCGCCCACTCCTCGCGGACGAACGCCAGTCCCGTGTCGGTCTCGCCGATCTGGAACATGTTTATCATCCACGGCGGGACGGCGAGGACGACGACGGCGAGCGTCGGGTCGATGACCGACGCGAAGATGGGCGTGGCGACCAGCGCGTACCCGAACCCGAGCATCCCCTTTATCGCTCCCGCGAGGACGGCGACGACGACGAACAGGGCGAGGGTCGCCGCGCCGACGTCCGCCTGAACTCCCTTCGTGACGTTCGCCGCGCCGGGGAAGAGGACGACG
>NZ_WPCD01000118.1:0-11351 GCF_009741955.1 Halogeometricum sp. CBA1124
CCGCGACGTGGTCGGGGTCGGCGGCCTGGACCACCTCGCGGGACACCTCCCGCGAGCGTTCGCCCGGGTCGACGAACGGGCAGGTGCCGCCCGCCGCCCTGACGGCGTCGGGGACCCAGTTGCCCGCGGCCATCGGCGGGTCCGACCACTCCTCGCAGTAGACGACCGGTCGGTCGCCGCTGTCGGGCGTGCGCGCGTCGACGGCCGCGAGTCGGTCCCGACAGTCGGCGGCGAGTCGCCGCCCGGCGTCCGGTCGGCCGACGGCATCACCCAGCGTCTCGAACGACGCCAGCACGTCGGTCAACCGCGCGGGTTCGACGTGGCACACATCGTACCCTCGGTCCCGAAGTTCGTCCCGGACGGCGGACTGGAGGGCGTCGCTGGTGCAGACGAGGTCCGGCGCTCTCTCGGCGATGCGGTCGTAGTCGGGGTTCAACCACCCGCCGACGACCGGCGCGTCGGCGTCGCAGTGCGTGGTCACGCCGACGAGACGGTCACCGGCACCCATCGCGGTCAGGTTCGCCGTCGAACTCGGGGCGAGGGAGACGACCCGCGGCGTCGACGCCGCGCCGTCACTGGTGCGCTCTGCCATAGGAGAACGACTGCCCTCGCCGCCGAAGTGTGTTCCGCGTCGCAAGTCGTATATAAACGTGTACGACATTCGTTCACAAACGCCGATTCGAGAGGCTGTGCGTTCCGTTCGCGCGAACGATTCCGAACGTCTTATATACTCGTCGTCGGTCTATGAGGTACGGAACGCTCCGGGCCTTTTCCGCAGCCGTGTCTGCGCTCTGGAGCATTCGTCGCATACATCCATGAGCGAGAAGAGCACCTTCACTCGCCGGAACGCGAGAACGAGAGAGCAACGAAGCGAGAGTAACGAGAGCGAGAACCGACAGTCGATGGGCCAGAAGTGGGGTCGGCAGGACGAGGAGGAGACCGAGTCCGAGTCGGAGAACACGAGCGAGGACCTCTCCTGTCCCGAGTGCGACGGCAACGTCGTCGTCGACGACGAACACGGCGAGACCGTCTGCGCCGACTGCGGCCTCGTCGTCACCGAAGACTCCGTGGACCGCGGGCCGGAATGGCGCGCGTTCGACGCCGCGGAGAAGGACCAGAAGTCCCGCGCGCGCGCCGACGACGAACACGATGCACGACAAGGGGCTGTCGACCAACATCGACTGGCGCGACCGCGACGCCTACGGCAACTCGCTGTCGTCGAACCAGCGCCAGAAGATGCAGCGTCTGCGCAAGTGGAACGAGCGCTTCCGCACGCGCGACTCCAAAGAGCGCAACCTGAAGCAGGCGCTCGGCGAGATAGACCGGATGGCGTCGGCGCTGGGTCTGCCGGAGAACGTCCGCGAGACGGCCTCTGTCATCTACCGCCGCGCGCTGGACGACGACCTGCTCCCCGGCCGCTCCATCGAGGGCGTCGCCACCTCCTGCGTCTACGCGGCCGCCCGGATGGCCGGCGTCCCGCGCTCGCTGGACGAGATTTCGGAGGTCTCTCGCGTCGAGAAGAGCGAAGTCGCCCGCACCTACCGCTACATCGCCCGCGAACTCTCGCTGGAGGTCAAGCCCGCCGACCCCGAGCAGTACGTCCCGCGCTTCGGGTCGGAACTCGGCCTCTCCGACGAGTCGAAGATGCGCGCCCGCCAACTCCTGAAGAACGCCAAGGAGAAGGGCGTCCACTCGGGCAAGTCGCCCGTCGGCCTCGCGGCCGCCGCCGTCTACGCCGCGGCCCTCCTCACGAACGAGAAGACGACGCAGGCCGCCGTCAGCGACGTCGCCGACATCTCCGAAGTGACCATCCGCAACCGCTACCACGAACTGCTCGAAGCCGAGGAGAGCCTCGGCCTCGCCTGAGTTCGGCCGCTCTCGTTCGTCGCGAGCGCACGCCGTTTCTCGATTTCTTCGCCCCGCCGAGCCCTCGCGCCGTCGAGAAAGGGTTTAGTTCCGGGACGTGCCACACTGTCGCATGTCTCTCTCGTTCGACTCGTTCGTCCTCGCGGCGAGTACCGCGACGCTCGACGCCGAACCCGCGGCGCGCGACCACGCCGACGCGGTCGAGTTCCGCATGGACCTCGCCGCGGACCCGTTCGTCGAACTCGACGACTACGACGGGCGCCTGCCGGTCCTGGCGACGAACCGGGCGTCGTGGGAGGGCGGCGAGTCCGAGGCGGACGAGGAGGCCCGACTCGCGTCGCTCGAACGCGCGGCCCGGTACGACGCCGTCGCCGCGGTGGACGTGGAACTCGACGCGTTGGAGACGAGACGCGGCGTGAGCGCCGCGGAACGCGCCCGCGAGGCGGATGCCGCCGTCGTCGCCTCCGTCCACGACTTCGAGCGAACGCCCGCCACGTCGGAACTCCGAGGCCTGCTGCACGAGGCGGCGAGCGTCGGGGACGTGGGGAAAGTCGCCGTCACCACCACCAGCCGGAGCGACGCACTCAGACTGCTGGAGGCGACGCACGCCGCGACGGCGTGGGGCGACGCCGTCGCCACGATGGGCATGGGCGAGGCTGGCCGGCACACGCGTGCCGTCGCGCCCGTCTACGGGTCGAAGATAGGCTACGCGCCGGTCCACGAGGACGAGGCGACGGCGCCGGGCCAGTACGACCTCGCGACGCTGGCGCGCCTCGTCGAGCGACTCGGGAGCCGCTGAGACGGCGGCGTCGGCGAAAACCCGACACTTAAGAAGGAGCGAGGATACCGAAGACGCACATGTCGGATACACGCCGTCGCGCGGTGGTGGCCGCAGTCGTGGGCGTCGTCGGCGCGAGCGTCGGCATCGCCGGCGCGGGACACGTCTACCTCCGCGAGTGGCGACGCGCCGTGGCGTGGTTCACGTTCGTCCTCGGCGTCGGATTGGTCCTCCTCTCCGTGTTCACCGACCCCGCGGCGCTCACGTGGGAGTCCATCGGTGACCTGCCGTCCGTGGTGACGGCACCGCTGTTCGTCCTCCTCTTTCTCAGCACGTTCGACGCCTACTACGTCGGCGTGCGCGGTCCGCAGACGGACGACGGCGTGCGGTGTCCCGCCTGCCGCGGCGAACTCGACCCGGAGATGACGTTCTGTCCGTGGTGTGCGACCGAGTTCGGACACGAACCGCGTTCGCCGGCGGAGTTCGACGCCGACGAGGGACGGTCGAAGGCGGAGTGAGCGAGGCGGCACGACGGGAGCGCAGTCCGCGCTCTCGGCGGCGTCACGTCGCGAGGAGAATCGGTCCGGCCGTCGCGAGAACGGAGCGAAGCGGAGCGCGGGCGGTCGGCTCGACTACTTCTCGATGATGCTCTCTTCGACCGCCTCGCCGAAGTGGCGCGCGGTGTCCTCGTAGTAGAGCAGAATCTCGTCGCCGGGTTCGAGGTCCGTCACCGCCGTCCGGCCCTCGCGCGTCTGCACCTTGATGGTCTCGGCGTTCTGGAGCAACGTCTCGACGCGGTCGTCCTCCACCTCGGCCTCGACGCGGAACATCGGTCGCTTCTCTATCTTCACGCGGCCGACGATGGCCTCGCGGGTCCGACCCTCGGTGTCGACGACCTGCACCTCGTCACCGCTCTTCAGTTCCGATAGGTACTTCGTGCCGCCCTCGGGCGTCCGGACGTAGGCGTGGACGGCGCCGGCGTTGACCCGGAACGGCCGGGAGGCGACGTACGGCGACTCGGCCGTCTCCGCGTGGACGAAGAACAGGCCGCGGCCCATGCTCCCGACGAGCATTCCCTCGTCGTGTTCCATCAGGTTGCCCGTGTCGACGCAGACGCGGTCGGCCATCCCCGTGCGTTCGACGGCCGTCACCTCGGCCCACTGGAGGTCGAGCGACTCGCGTTCGGCCGCCTCGCGGACCTCGACGGTCTTGCGAATCTCGTCGGGGTCGTCGCTGTCGAGGAGGACGCCGTCCGCGCCGAGTTCGAGCGTCTCGAACGCCGTCCGCGCCTCCTCGGCGGTGGTGACGCCGGCGATGAGGTCCGTCTCCTCGCCGATGCGCGCGATGAGGTTCTCGAGGGGGATGATGGTCCAGTCCTCGCCGACGACGATGGTGTAGTCGGCGTCCTGTGCGGCCGCCTCGGCGAACGTCTCGTGGTCCTTCGAGAGGATGCGGACGTACGCCGCGTTGGCCCGGTCGTCCTCGCGTCGGAGCGTCGTCATGTCCGCGGACCCGGAGAAGTCGCCCGGCAGGTCGACGGTGCCGTCGCCCTCGCCGTTCTTCCCGACGACGTAGGCGTCGGCGACGGCCCCGTCGTCGCCGCCCTCCGCCTCTTCCACGTCGTCGATGAGGCTCGCGTCTGCGTCCGTCCTGAAGGCGGCCACGTTCACGTCGCCCAACGACCGCACGCGTTCGACGTCCGACTCGTCGACGAGCACCCAATCGACGCCCGATTCGAGACCGGCGGTTATCCGTCGCTTCCGCGCCTCCCAGTCGCCGACGCTGTCGTCGGCCTTCAGCCAGACGCTCCGTGTCATCGTCGGAGAGAGTCGGGGGCGGGGTTAAAGCGTGGCGACTCTCCCGAGGTTTGCCGTGGCGCGAGGGCCGCACGGACGATTCTATATCGCGACAGCCGGTTTATTCACTATTTCCGACCGGTTTCGGCAAGGAGCGCAGACCCGGCGGAGAACCGGCCGAGACGGTGTTTTCGTCGGTGAGGACGACCAGGGGACCACAGACTGCTCTCGTCGCCGACGGCATTTTCGTGTCGGACGCGACTCCGTGTGTGCGAACGAATCAACGCGTGTGGCTTTGGATTCGAAGCTCACGGCCACCGCTCGCTGTGGGTACGTAACGGCAACTGCATTGAATCGGGACGGTGTAGTACTAGGTGAGACCCCGGTCCCACCGGGGTTCAGGTGACCATCATGTCCACGAATACGACAGACCGACGGCTCGTCGCGCTCGCCCTCGTCGCACTCGGCGCACTCGTCCTGCTTCCGGCCCTGTTCATGGGGTTCGGGATGATGGGGTACGGGTCGATGATGCGCGGAGGGATGTGGGGCGGAACGTGGGGCGGCGGCGCTCCGGCGTGGATGCCCCTCGTCGGCGTCGGCGTGCAACTGCTGTTCCTGGCCGTCCTCGCCGGCGTCGGCTACCTCGTCTATCGTGCCGTCGCGGGGTCGTCGAACGGCGGCGACGCCGCCCTCGAAGAACTCCGACTCGCGTACGCGCGCGGCGACCTGACCGAGGAGGAGTACGAGAACCGCCGGGAGGCGCTGGAACGGGATTCGTAGCTTCCGAGGCGGCGGACGGCAGTCGACGCCGTGCCGTGCCCTCGCATCGGGCCACGCGGTCGGACCGCTTCACGACGACACGCCGTTCAGTCTCCTCGTGGGGGAATCCTCTCTACAGAGAAGTTCTGTCGATATTGTATGTATCGCATCGCGCTATATCGAAGTGCGTTCCGGTCGAAGCGGCGGTGCGTCACAGTCTCCGTTCGATGTACCGCGAGATACGCCGCGTGTCTCCCGAATCGAACGTCCAGAACCCGTCCCAGACGCGCGGTTCGGTTTCCAACGCGACGAGTGCCGCGTGCGGACCGTCCGCGGACTCCGAGGCGAAGGTGACGAACCACGAGTCGCGGAACGTCGGCGTCCATCCACCGTGCATCGTGACCTCGAAGTCCGGCGGCGGCGTCCAGTCGGGGACGCCGTAGACGTGCGTGTCCACCGTCGACGCCGCCAGTCGTTCGTACACCCGGCGCGTTCCGAGTTCGTCGTCGATGCGGGAGAGTCGCTGGAACGACGCGCGGTGCGTGCCGCCGTCGCTCTCCAGCGCCAACCGCTCGATGTACCGCGAAATCGTGATGAGCAGTAGCTTCTCCTTGTTCGACTCGGGGTACCCCCGCAACGTGAACCGCACGTTCTCCATGGCCGCGACGACGTCCGGAATCTCGACGTCGGTGGCGGCGCGAGTGCCGGTGATGTACAGATCGGAGTTCACGAGGAGAATCGACTCCTGTAACGCCGCCAGCGGCGAGGAGGCAACGATTTCACCGTCGTCGACGAGGAGAACCACGTCGTCGTCCCCGTCGGGGAGTCGTCGCTCGTCCACTTCGACGGGTTGGCCGTCGAACAACCCTTCGAGCATGGTCTGAATCGGCCTCGGCGACTCCCGATTCACCACGACGAGCGAGAGGGCTCTCTCGTCGGCCGATTCGACGAACTGCTGTAGTCTCACGACAGTAATTTGTGCGAGAAATCGTAAGTAAGTGACTGATACTGCCGGTTCCGTCGAACGGTCTCGAACACGAGTACGACCGCGCCGGCGTCGAGTGCGAGGTGCGCCGCCGACGAACTCCAACCAGTCTCGTACGCCGACCGACTCGCAGACGACGGCGGCGAGGTGCGCGGACTCGACGGGGCGACCCACTGGGTGATGCAGGACCGCCCGGACGCCTCCCGCGAGGAACTGGCGTCGTTCCTCCTCGACTGAGGAGAGAAGAGGGCCGGCGGAGCGACGCCGCGTCGACGCTCCTACGCTTCGAGTTCGAGTCCCGCCTCGTGGAGGGCCGTCTCCGCGTCCTCGTCGCGGTGGATGACGGCGCTCACGGCGCGCGTGATGGATTCGGGGTCGTCGTGCTGGAAGATGGAACGACCCATCGAGACGCCCGCGGCGCCGGCGTCCATCGCGCCGCGAACCATCTCGACCGTCTGGTAGTCGGTGCCGCGACTGCCGCCCGCGATGACGACGGGGAGGCGCGTCGCCTCGCAGACGCGGTCGAACGTCTCCGCGTCGCCCGTGTACGCCGTCTTCACCACGTCCGCGCCGAGTTCCTCGGCGAGACGGACGGCGTGAGCGAGGTTCTCGGCGTCGTGTTCGTCCGTGTCGCGGCCGCGCGCGTAGTTCATCGCGAGGACGGGCACGCCGAACTGGTGGGCCGTCTCCGTCAGTTCGCCGAGTTTCGTCATCTGGTCGGGTTCGAACTCGCTGCCGACGTTCATGTGGAAGGAGACGCGTCGGCGCGACGCGAAGCGCTTCCTCGACTGAGCCGGTGATCCGTTTGTCGTTCGAGTCCGGGCCGATGACCGTCGAGCCGTTCAGATGGACGATGTAGCCTTTGCCGTTCTTGTTCGGGTGAACGCGCCGGGCGACGCCCTTCTGCGTGAGGACGGCGTCCGCACCGCCGCGGGTGATGGCGTCGACCGTCGTCTCCAGGTCGACGAGGCCCTTCACCGGGCCGAGCGTGATTCCGTGGTCCATCGGGACGACGAGGTATCGCCCCCCTGTCGATATCCGTTCGAGTCGTGATGTGATTCCTACGTCCATGTTGGGAGAGGGTATGTTAGTCTGTAACAAATCGTCCGTTATGTGCGTTCCGCTTGGGGCGCACGTTGCGCCAATCCGCGTTCGGCACCGTCCTTCAGTTCGCGCGCCTTCCGCTCCAGTCGGTCGGCGACCGTCTCGGCGTCGTCGCCGTTCTCGTGGCCCTCGGCGACGATGTCGACGAGTGCGCTCCCGACGATGATGCCGTCGGCGCCCGCGGCGACGATTCGCTCGGCGTGGTCGCCGGTCTTGATGCCGAAGCCGACTGCCTTCGGCACGTCGTACTCGCTGAGGCGGTCGAGGCTCGACTCCGTCTGTCCGGAGACGTCGTCCTGCGCGCCCGTGACCCCGAGGCGCGCCTGCACGTAGACGTAGCCGGACACCTGTTCCATGATGCGGGCGAGTCGGTCGCCCGTCGTCGTCGGCGCGACGATGAACACGAGGTCCAGTCCGAACTCGTCGCACGCCTCCCGCAGGGGCCGGCCTCTTCGGCGGGCAGGTCCGGGACGACGAAGCCCGACAGACCGACTTCGGCGGCCTTCTCGACGAACGGCCGCGGCCCCTTGCTCGCGGCTTCGCCGCTCGCGTTCGAGTCGCGTTGCGCCTCGCTGCCCCCGTACCGGTAGATGAGGTTGTAGTAGGTCATGCAGACCAACGGCACGTCCACGTCGAGGGCCTCGACGAACTCGAAGAAGCGGTCGGGCGTCATGCCGCCCTCCAGCGACCGCACGACGGCCTCCTGAATCGTCGGCCCCTCGGCGATGGGCTCGGAGAACGGCAGGCCGAGTTCGATGACGTCGGCCCCGCCGCGTTCGAGGGCCTCGACGTACGCTATCGACGACTCGAAGTCCGGGTCGCCCGCGGCGAGGTAGGGGACGAACGCCGCCGCGTCCGCGAAGGCGGCGTCGAGTTCGGGGTTGCCCATCTCAGAACCCCCCCGCGAACGCGTCCATGTCCGGCGCGATGTCGATATCTCGCTGCGCCGTCTCCTCGATGACCGATTCGAGGTCCTTGTCGCCGCGGCCCGAGACGTTCACCAGCACGGTGTCGCCCAGTTCCTCGTGGTGGGCTTCGAGGTAGGCGAACGCGTGCGCCGTCTCCAGGGCGGGGATTACCCCCTCCAGTTGGGAGAGGCGGTGGAAGGCGGTGAGCGCGTCGTCGTCGTCCACGTTCACCGCCCGAACGCGCCCCTCGTCGACGAGGTAGGCGAGTTCGGGGCCGACGCCCGCGTAGTCCAGTCCGGAGGAGACGCTGTGGCTCTCCATTATCTGGCCGTCGCGGTCCTGCAGGAGTTTGGTCCGCGCGCCGTGGAGGACGCCCTCCGACCCCGTCGACAGCGACGCGGAGTTAGGCGCGACGCCCGCCTCCTCGTCGACTTCGAGCGTGGAGCCGCCGGCTTCGACGGCGTACAGGTCGACGCCCTCGTCGTCGACGAACTCCGCGAACGCGCCCATGGTGTTGGACCCGCCGCCCGCGCAGGCGAGGACGGAGTCCGGGAGCGTCCCCGCTCGGTCGCGCATCTGCTCGCGCGCCTCCTCGGAGATGACCGACTGGAAGTCTCGGACCATCGCTGGGAACGGGTGCGGACCGACGATACTCCCGATGACGTAGTGGGTGTTCTCCACGTTCGTCGCCCAGTCGCGCATCGTCTCGGAGATGGCCTCCTTCAGCGTCCCGCGGCCGACGGTGACCGGGTTCACCTCGGAGCCGTTGAGCCGCATCCTGAAGACGTTGGGACGCTGGCGGTTGATGTCGCGTTCGCCCATGTACACCTCGCAGGGCACGTCGAGATGTGCGGCGGCCATCGCCGTCGCCGTCCCGTGCTGTCCCGCGCCCGTCTCCGCGACGATGCGCTCTTTGCCCATGTACTTCGCGAGGAGGACCTGCCCGAGGGCGTTGTTGAGTTTGTGCGCGCCGCCGTGCAGGAGGTCCTCGCGCTTCATGTACACGTCGCGGTCGTACCGCTCCGAGAGGCGTTCGGCGTACTGTGTCGGCGTCGGCCGCCCGCCGAAGTCCCGGAGCCGTCGCCGGAACTCGTCCATGAAGCCGTCCTCGTTCTCCAACACGTACCGCTCGTACGCGTCTTCCAGTTCCTCGATGGCGGGCATGAGCGCCTCGGGAACGTACTGTCCGCCGTAGTCGCCGAACTTGCCGTCGAACGTCGTCTTGCTCATTCTGATGTCTCCGTCTCCGCTGTCGCCTGTGTGAATCGCTCCGTGTTCGCGCGCGCGTCGCCGTCCATGATGGCCGTGCCGATGAGGAGTGCGTCCGCGCCCGCGGCCCGCATCCGGCGCGCGTCCGCGGTGGTCGTCACGCCGCTCTCGGCGAGAAGCGTCACGTCGTCGGGGACGTGGGGCGCGACGGACTCGAACGTTTCGAGGTCCACCTCCAACTTCGCCAGGTCGCGGTTGTTCACGCCGATTATCTCGCTCCCGCGTCGAGGGCGCGTTCGAGTTCCGCGCGGTCGTGAACCTCCACGAGGGGCTGGAAGCCGCGCTCTCGCGCCGCCGAGACGAGGTCCGAGAGGTCGTCGCCGACGAACCGGGCGATGACCAGCACCAGGTCGGCCGCGACGGCGTCCAACTGCGACTCCGTCACGAGGAAGTCCTTGCGAAGCACCGGCACGTCAACCGCCTCGCGGATGCGCCGGAGGTTCTCCGTGGACCCCCCGAAGTGCTCCGGTTCGGTCAGGACGGAGAGCGCCGTCGCGCCGCCCGCGACCATCTCGCGGGCCAGTTCCACCGGGTCGTCGGTGCGTTCGCCCGCCGTCGTCGGACTGGTGGGCTTTACCTCCGCGACGACGGGGACGCGACCCTCGGCCTCCGCCTCCGCGACGCGTCGGGGAACGACCGCGCCGCGACGGCCACGCGTTCGTCGCCGCCGGGTCGCTCTCGCGCGGCGTCGAGGATAGACCGGACCTCGGGCGCGAGTGAATCCTCACTAGCGTTCATCGTTGTGCATTAACGGACTTATTTGCACATAAGGCTTGCGTGTCGTCGTCAAGGTTCAAGAGTGGGCGCGGCCAAGCCGAGGTCATGAACGTGGACGCAGGCGTCTTCGCCCGCGACTCCGACCGACTCGGGCGAGCGATACAGATAGGCGTCGCCAGCGGGAACGTCATCAGCGTCTCGTTCCCCGAGACCGCTCCCGCGGACGCCGACGCGGACCACCCGCTTCTCGACCGGGCGTTCGCCTACCTCGACGGCGACGAGGACCACTTCGACGACGTGCCCGTCGCGCTGACCGTCCCCACCGACCACCGGCGCGTCCTCGACGCGGTACGGAAACTCCCGTACGGCGAGACGGTCGACTTCCGGCGCGTGGTTCGCATGGCCGGCATGGATCCGGAGGACGACGACGACGTGGCGACGGCGCGGACGGCCCTTCGCGAGAACCCCGTCCCCCTGTTCGTCCCGGACCACCGGGTCGAGGACGCGTCGGGCGCGACGCCCGACGAGGTGTCCCGCCGACTCCGCGGCGTCGAACGCGACTGACTCGTCAGCGACGGTTCAACAGCACGTAGCCGATGAAGCCGCCGACGAAGCACACCGTCCCGACCAGGTTCACGGCTGTGAGGTTCGTGACGAGAAAGCCGAGTTGCGCGATACCGGCGAGGATGAACGCCGCCGCGGTGCCGGTCTTCGTCGGTCCCTCGGGGTAACTGCCGTCCATGTACGTCGTGTAGCCGAAGTAGAACGCCACGAGCGCGAACCCGATCTCCACGAGGAGGTCCACCAGCGCGTTGTCGAACAGGAGCGAGGCCAGTATCAGGACCAAGAAGAGTCCGAGGACGACCTGACCGATCCGCTGTTCCGATGACGACATACCGTGACCGACGCAGACGGCCCGTAAAGTCGTTGGGACGCGCGTCAGTCCCTCGCGACGGTGCGGTCACTCGACTCCGTCCGCGCCGCCGCCCCACTCGACGCCGAGTCCCTCGTGGACGACGAACTCCAGCGCGTTCACGAGGTAGTGGGCGACGACGACGACGAACAGGCTCCCGGTGAGGACGAACCCCGCCGCGAGGACGAACCCCAGTCCGCCGGTGACGAGGACGCCGAGACGGCCCTGCGCGCCGTGGCCGAGGGCGAACGCGGCG
>NZ_WPCD01000130.1:0-10313 GCF_009741955.1 Halogeometricum sp. CBA1124
AACTGGAAAGCCGTCGATACAATGAGCTACGAACTCGACCCCTTGCCGTACGACTACGACGCACTCGAACCGCACATCTCCGAACAGGTGCTCACGTGGCATCACGACACCCACCATCAGGGCTACGTGAACGGTTGGAACAGTGCGGAGGAGACGCTGGAGTCGAACCGCGAGGGCGGGCGACTTCTCGTCGTCGGCCGGCGCGATTCGCAACGTCACGCACAACGGCTGCGGACACATCCTCCACGACCTCTTCTGGCAGAACATGTCGCCCGAAGGCGGTTCCGAACCCTCGGGTGACCTCGCCGACCGTATCGCCGAGGACTTCGGCTCCTACGAGGCGTGGAAGGGCGAGTTCGAGGCCGCCGCGGGCAACGCGAGCGGCTGGGCGCTCCTCGTCTACGACTCGTTCTCGAACCAGCTCCGCAACGTCGTGGTGGACAAGCACGACCAGGGCGCGCTCTGGGGCTCGCACCCGATTCTGGCACTGGACGTCTGGGAGCACTCGTACTACTACGACTACGGCCCCGCACGCGGCGACTTCGTCGACGCCTTCTTCGAAGTCGTCGACTGGGACGAACCCAGCAGCCGCTACGAGCAGGCCGTCGAGCTGTTCGAGTAAGCGACGAGACGCTCCGTTTTCGCCGTGGGCTTCCGTCTCCGCCACCCTCCGGCACCGGCCCGGCGGAGACTTCTTGACGAACTGGTGAGTACGACAGGCCGATGGTCGACGGAACGAGAATCGCGGACGTCGAAGCGGTCCCCGAAGTCGGCTCGTACCTGTTCACCGCCGAGGACGCGTTCACCAACGAGCGAGAACTCATCCTCGTGCCGTGCGAGCGAGACCCGGGCGTCGAGGCCTGGGTCAACGAGTGCACGCACGAGAACCAGCGGTTCGACAGGGGCGACGGCGCAGCCATGCGGGACGGGCAGATAATCTGCCCGAAGCACGGGTCGATGTTCGACGCCTGCTCGGGCGCGTGCGACAACGGCGAGGCCGCCGGAACGTCGCTGCCCGGCGTCGACGTCACTGTCGAGGACGGCGGCGTGTTCCTCACCGACGACAACTACACCTACCTCCACGACGGCGGCGTCGCAGACGACGACGGCCCGGACTCGACCTCTCACATCGGCTTCTGAGCGGGCGAGTTCGACGCCTCGCGGCAACGTACGTCGGGAGCCCCAGGAACACCAGCGGCAGTATCGTGAGCGCGTGGCTGAGGACGTTCACGAACGGCCCCTCCGAGAGGCCGTCCGGGACGAGTCGGCTCACAGCGGCGGGTTCGCCCGAGAGACGGGTGGCGGATTCGCCCGAGAGACGGGTGGCGCTGTCGACCGACCCGGACGCTCACGGCACTTTCAGATAGGCGTAGCCGTCGTGCTGCAACCGGGTGAGTTCGCCGACGCCGGCGGGGACGGTATCGACGTTCGAGAGCAGTTTCGAGTGGGGGATGTCGCGGCCCGACAGCGAGTTGCGGCAGCCGAGACAGCGCACGTCGCCGTCGAGCGAGCGAACCGCCCGCGAGAGCGGCGACCCCTCGACGAACAGGTGGACGGCGTCGCCGTTGGCGAGGAGGACGACGTCGTCCGTCTCGGCGGTGTCGTCGTCGAGGAGGTTGCGCACGTTCGCCAGCGCGTGTCGCCAGTCGCTCACGTCACCGCTCGACAGGTGGAAGACTGCGTTCATAGCGGCGCGACGGCGGCCACGTCCTTCAGCGTTCGTGCCGGGGGTTCGGCGGCGGCGACCACTTTTCACGTCTCCCGTCGACCGGACGCGTATGGCACAGACGCACGTCGTCGCCGTCTGCGGGAGCCTCCGCGACCGGAGTTACACGAAACTGGCACTCGAACGCGCTCTCGACGGCGTCCGCGAGGCGGGGGGCACCGGCGAACTGCTCGACCTGCGGGCGTACGACCTGCCCGTCTTCGACGCCGACGAGGACGGACAGGGAGACAGCGCGGTCGTCGCCCGGCGAATCCGCGAGGCGGACGCGCTCGTCCTCGGGACGCCCGTCTACCACGGGTCGTACTCGGGCGTGCTGAAGAACGCGCTCGACCACTGCGGGTTCGACGAGTTCGACGGCAAGACGGTCGGCCTGCTCGCCGTCGCCGGCGGCGGTTTTCCGGTGACCGCGCTGGAACACCTCCGGTCGGTCTGCCGGGCGCTGAACGCATGGGTCCTGCCCCATCAGGCCGCACTCCCGCACGTCTCCTCGCAGTTCGACGCGAGGAACTCGCCGACGAGGGGTTAGAAAAGCGCGTGCACGTCCTCGGCCGCCGGGTGGTCGAGTACGCGCGCATCGAACCCGACCCGGCGACGTTCGAGGCGGGAGAGAACGTCGGAGCGGGAGGGAAGTAGTCCGCTCAGACGGACTGTTCGAGCGACAGGTCGAGGTCGAACGTGCACGTCTCGTTCGAGACGACGTTGCCCGCGTTGTACGGGAGCCGGTAGATGACCTCGACGTACTTCGACCCGCCCTGCGAGAGCGCGCTGGACCCGCCCGCCGCGCCCTCGATGCGGGTCGGCTTGCCCTGTACCATCAGGTCGCCGTCGTCGTCGGCGTCGAGTTCGGGGGCGTCCACGTCGGTGTCGACGCGCACCTCCACGTCGAGAACGTCGGCGAGGGTCCGTTCCTTGCCGGGGTCGACGGTGACGTAGCGACTGCTGTCGCCGTCGAATCCGGGGCCGAAGGAGAACCCGGGCGTGAGGAGGACGCGGTCGTTGATGCCGTCGCTCGGCCCCATCCCGTTCACGTCGTGGAGGCCGTTGTAGACAACCTGTCCCCCGAAGGCGAACGCGCCGGACCGACGACCGCTTCCGAGCGTGACTTCGATGGTCCCCTGCGTCCGACTCGCGGAGACGCCGGACGCCCGCGAGTTCGACAGCGCGTAGCCGTTCGGGTTGCCCCCGCTCCGACTCGGCTGGTCCCACCCGCTCGCCGTGAACGGCTGGTAGCTGACGCCGTTCTGGTTGGCGACCACCTGGAAGTCCGCGGTGCCGTCGTCGTCGGTGTCGAACAGGAGGGCGAGGTTGTCACCGCTGCTCGCCGCGCCGAGTTCCGCCGGCAGGTCGACGGTTATCTTCGTGCTGCCGTTGCTCAGCAGTTCGACCGTCGTCACGGCGTCGTCGACGCCGAAGTCCGAGAGGTCGTGGACGTTGTCGTGGGTGTCGTTGTCGAAGTAGCCCGTCACCTCGGAGGTGAACGTGTGCACGGCGCCGGTGTTCGGCGCGCCCGGGGCGTTGCGGACGTTCGTCACCGCGGCCGAGAGGTCGCCGTCGGCGTCGCCGACGTTGTTCACCTTGAACGTCTCCTTGCCGCCCTCGCCGGGCATCAGGTCGCTCACGTTCACCGTCTTCGAGACGTTCGCCCCCAGCGTGAGGTCCATCTCGCCGGCCTGAATCGTGTTGTTCGCGCTCTCCTCCTCGTCGCTCATCAGCGCGTACGTCCCCGTGCTCACCGCGCCGGCGCTGAGGCCGACGCCGGCGATGCCGCCGAGAACCGTCCTGCGCGAGAGTTCGATACCACCGTCGTCGTCTGCGTCGTTTCCGAACATGGTGTTTCTGCGCGGCGACCGCACCCCACCGAGAGGCGGCCCGCCGCGCGACGGCTGAACAGTCGGGTATAATACACTTTGCTACCGACAGGATTACTCGGGCGAAAGTCGCTGTTTAGCGAACTTAATCGCCGGTTCGGCGGTTCGCGGCGCGCGTATCGTCGGGATACCGGGGTCCCGACTGGTTTCGTACCGTTCGATTGGCGTCGGAGACAGTCCGGAGAGAATGAGCAACCGTTTTGACGTTCGCTCGCACCCGAACAGGATATGCACGCCATCACCAAGAGCGGGTGGGTGGAGGTCATCACGGGGTCGATGTTCTCCGGGAAGACGGAGGAACTCCTCCGCCGCCTGCGACGCGCCGAAATCGCGGGGCAGGACGTGGCCGTCTTCAAACCCGCGCTCGACGACCGGTACGGCGAGACGACCGTCGGGTCCCACGCCGGGAGCCAGTGGGACGCGCGGGTCGTCCCCGCCGAGGGCGAGGGCATCTGGACCATCGTCGAGGACCTGAACGGGCAGGACGTCGTCGCCATCGACGAGGCGAACTTCTTCTCCGCGGACCTCGTGGACGTCTGCGAACACCTCGCCGCGGACGGCCGCCGCGTCCTCGTCTCCGGCACCGACCAGACGTTCCGCGGGGAGCCGTTCGAACCGCTTCCGCAACTGATGGCGACGGCCGAGTACGTGGACAAACTGCAGGCCATCTGCACCGTCTGCGGCGAACCGGCGAGTCGGAACCAGCGACTCGTGGACGGCGACCCCGCGCACGCGGACGACGCGACGATCGTCGTCGGCGCCGAGGAGTCCTACGAGGCGCGATGTCGGAACTGTCATACGCTCCGACGCGACTGATGTACACGACGTGACTACCTGGGTCGAGAATCCGGAGGGCGGGCGGGAACGCGGACCGCGCGGCGTCCTCCGGGCGTGGTTGGAAGTGCTCGTTCGCCCCCGCCGGTTCTTCAGAAACGGCGTCGCGCCCGGCGACCAGCGCCCGGCCTCGTCTTCGCCGTCGCCGTCGCCGTCGCCTACACGACGGGCCTGTTCGCGCTGGTCCCGTCGCGGATACCGACGCTCGCCGGCGGCCGGGCGCTCTCTGCGCTGGTCGGACTCGCCGCCGTCGCCCTCCTCCTCGCGCCCGCCGTCCTCCACCTCACCGCCGCGATGCAGACGGTGCTCTTGGTCCTCCTCGTCCGCGACAGGGGGGGGAATCAGCGAAACGGTGCAGGTCGTCGCCTACGCCGCCGCGCCCTGCGTCGTTGCCGGGATTCCGAGCCCGGAACTCCGCGTCGTCTGCGCCGGCTACAGCACCGCCCTCCTCGTCGTCGGCCTGAGCGAACGGCACGGCGTGAGCGTCGCCCGCGCCGCCGTCGCCGGGGCGATTCCCGCGACGTTCCTCTTCGGCTACGTCTTCGGCGGTCTGGCGGCGTTGCAGACGGTCGCACGCGGCCTCGGCCTCGTCTGAACCCGGACGAGTGCCGCTCCGAGCGGTGACCGACGCCCGTCCAACGAACGCCGTGCGCGTTCGTGTCTCTCACCCGACAACAGCGGGTTCGGCGGCGAACGAGTCGGAAACGCGGAGGAACGCCGCCGCGACGCGCGCGTTTCCGGGACGGATTCGACAAGGGTTTTAGTCCCGGGTCGTTTGTTGCACGCAATGGATTGGATTACGCACGACGAAGACGTGTGGTTCGAGTTTCGGGGAGATTCCCCACATCAGCTGACGCCGGGGCGGTACTACAAGGGTGAAGTCGATGGGTTCGCGGAGTTCGGTGTGTTCGTCGACCTCGCGCCGGGCGTGACGGGACTGCTGCACCGCAGCGAACTGGACCGTCGCCTCGAGAGCCTCGACTGGGACGCGGGCGACACCGTGTTCGTCCAGGTGAAGAACATCCGGGACAACGGAAACATCGACCTCGGCTGGTCCATCCGCCAGTCCGAACGCGAGTTCCGCGGCTCGAAGATTCACGACCCGGACGGCGAGGACGACGGCAAGCCCGTCGAGCAGTCCGACGACAGTTCCCCCGGTCCGGTGAAGAAGAAGCCGAAGGGGATGGCCACGAAGTCCAAAGAGCGCAACGGCGAGAGTCAGGAGAAAGCCGACGACGGGGCGACCGACGCCGACGCGCAGGAGACGGACGACCAGACGGAGGCAGAAGCGGACGCGACGCAGGCGGCAGAGACGGAAGACGAGACGCCGGACACCCCGGCGCGACACACGGACGAACCGGGCTCGCCCGGGACCGCGGAGGCCGAGACGGACGACGCCGACGCGACCGAGGAACGCGACGCGGACCGCTTCGAGCACGTCACCGTCGAGAGTCTGGGTGACCGCGTGGGCGACGAAGTCCGCATCGAGGGCGAAGTCGTCAGCACGCGACAGACCGGCGGCCCGACCATCTTCGAGATTCGCGACGAGACGGGCGCGTCGACTGCGCCGCCTTCGTCGAGGCGGGCGCCGCGCCTACCCCGACTGGCGAGGGCGACGTCGTTCGCCTCGACGGCGAGGTGGAGATGCGCCGCGACGAACTGCAGGTAGAAACGGAGGAACTCGTCGCTCTCGACGGTGACGAGGCGGACGCCGTCCTCCAGCGACTCGACGACGCGATGGCCGCGCGGGCCCGCCCCGAGTCGGTCGAACCGCTGGCCGACCACGCGCCCGTCGAGGCCGTGACCGAGCAACTGCGCGAGGCCGCCACGGTGGTTCGCCGCGCAATCCTCGAATCGCGCCCCATCGTCGTCCGCCACCCGGCGACGGCCGACGGCTACGTCGCCGGCGCCGCCGTCGAACGCGCCGTGCTCCCCCGCATCCGCGAGGAACACGAACGCGCAGACGCCGAGTACCACTACTTCACCCGCCGACCGCTCGACGACCCCGTCTACGGCATGGACGCGGCGACGAACGACGTGACGCGGATGCTGCAGGACAACCAGCGCCACGACGAGAAGCTCCCCCTCGTCCTCCTCCTGGGCGTCGGCGCGACCGCCGAATCGCTCGACGGACTCGGACTGCTCGACGTCTACGGCGCCGAACGCGTCGTCGTCGACGCCGCAGTCGCCGACGAAGAGGTCGAAGCGCACGCCGACGCCGTCGTCAATCCCGGCCTCGCCGCGCCGACGCCGCGGACCTCTCGACCGGTGCGCTGGGCGCGAACCTCGCCGCCGCCGTCGACGCGGGCGTCCGCGACGACATCGCGCACCTCCCCGCCGTGAGCTACTGGGAGGACACTCCCGAGGCGTACGTGACGCTGGCCGCCGACGCCGGCTACGACGCCGACCGGACGCGCGAACTCCGAGAGGCCATCGCGCTGGAGGCGTACTACCAGTCCTACGAGGACAAGCGCGAACTCATCACGGACCTGCTGTTCGACGACGGCGTGTCGCCGGGCGCCAACGCGCCGGCGGCGACGCGTCGAGGGTAACCTCGCCGGCCACATCGCCGAGCAGTTCCGCATCAAGCTCGACACCGAAGTCGAGACGGCGCAGGCCAACCTCGACGTGCGCGAGGAGGGCGACGTGACCGTCGCCGTCCTCGACGCCGACGCCTACACCCACCGCTACGACTTCCCGCCCACGTCGCTCCTCGTCGACGAACTCCACCGCCGCAACCGCGAGGGCGACGAGTACGTCACCGTCGCCACCGCGATGGACGAACTGTTCGTCCGAGCGACGGACGACATCGACATCCGCGCCGTCGCCGCGGCGGCCCGCGAGGCCGTTCCCGAGGGTGGCGTCACCGCCATCGCCGTCCGAGACAACCGCATCGAGTTCCTGTCGGCGCCCGCGACGCCGTCGTCGACGCCGTCGTCGACGCCACCGTCGACCAGTTCTAACGCGGTTCCGCCACCTCTCGCGCTGTTTCTCGCGTCGTTCTCGCTGCGTCCGCTCGCATCGCTCAGCGCGTCGCTTCGCCGTCACCGTCGCGCCCCGGCGTGACCGGGTCGGACGCCTCTCGGTACATCTCGTACACCCGCTCGGCCCAGCGACGGGCGTCGCCGCCGTCGGTGTCCACGAACACCCGTAGCGCCCCCGTCTCGTCGTCGTAGCCGCCGACGCCGACGTGGTCGTCAAATATCGCCAGCCCGTACGGGAGCGCCTCTCTCGTCCTGAGACGGAGGTGGCCGCGTTCGACGGCCGTCGCCGTCTCGCCGGAGAGCACGTGGTCTGCCACCGTCGGGACCGTGACGAACTCGGCGTCGCCCTCCTCGAACACGCCCTCGGCGAACGCGGGCGACCCCGGCGGCACGACGTGCGTCGTGTTGAATCCGCGGAACGTCGCGCTCGCGTCGAGGAGTTCGAGGAAGCGCGACACCGGTCCGTACGGGTCGTCGGGCGTCGCTTCGGTGACGGTGGCGTCGGCGAACGGTCCGACGACGAACTCCCGGTGCGTCTCGCAGATGCAGTCGAGGAGCGGAGCCAGACGCTCGGCCGCCCGCAGGTTCCGACCTAGTCGGAGCAGTTCGTCGGCGAACACCTCGCCCTTCCCCGTCAACGAGAACCGGCCGTCCCGCCGCACCGCGAGTCCGCGCTCCGTCAGCCACCGCGTCGTCCGGTGACTCGTCGCCCGCGAGACGCCGAGGCTGTCCTCTAACTCCCGCCTGTCGAGCGGTCGGCCGTACAGCGCCTCCAGCGCGGGGCCGTGCCGGACCACGTCGACGAGCGTGTCGGTGTCGAGTCTGTCCTCGTCGTCAGTCGGTCACGCAGGAGGCGACGCTCGGCCGCGTACCGCAGTAGTTCGTCGAGTGCCGTCGTCTCCGGCATCCTGTCGTCCTCCGTCGTCGTTCGTGTCACTACGTGGCACGTCGTGTTAACCGTTCGCACGGGGTGAGACGGCGTTCGCGCCGCGAAACGCGGCTCAGGAGGTGACTATAGCCCGAATCGCACCGTCCGAGTCGGTATGAGTTCCCACGACTCTCCCGAACGAGACCGGACGACGACCGACGCGGACCGAACTGAGCGACTGGTCGAACGCCTCGTCGACGACGCCGCGGCGTCGCTGGGGCTGTTCTCGACCTACCTAGGCGACAGACTCGGCTACTACGACGCCCTCGCGGGCGCGTCCCCCGCGACGGCGGCGGACCTCGCGGCGGCGACGGGGACGGACGAACGCTACGCCCGCGAGTGGCTGGAACACCAGACGGTACTCGGGATACTCGCCGTCGAGGACGCCGACGCGCCCGCGGCCGAGCGCCGGTTCTCGCTCCCGGCCGCGCACGCCGAGGTTGTCACCGACCCGGACAGTCCGAACCACGCCGTTCCGCTGGCGCAACTGGTCGCTGGCGCGGTGAAACCACTCGAACGCGTGGTCGAGGCGTACCGCACCGGGGCGGGCGTCCCGTTCGAGGAGTACGGACGCGACCTGCGCGAGGGGCAGGCGCGCATCAACCGGCCGACGTTCCGTTCGACGCTCGGAGCCGAGTGGATTCCGACGATGCCGGACGTCGACGAACGACTGCGGCGCGACGCGCGCGCGTCGCCGACGTCGGGTGCGGCTACGGGTGGTCGGCCATCGGACTCGCCGACGCGTACGAGTCGGTTCGCGTGGACGGCTACGACGTGGACGAGGCATCCGTCGAGGCCGCCCGGGAGACGGTCGCCGAGGCGGGCGTCGCCGACCGGGTGACGATTCACCACCGGGACGTGACGGACACCGACATCCGGGGCGACTACGACCTCGTGACCGCGTTCGAGTGCGTCCACGACATGTCCGACCCGGTGGGGGCGTTGCGGACGATGCGCCGCCTCGCGGCCGAGGACGGAACCGTACTCGTCGTGGACGAACGCGTCGGCGAGACGTTCACAGAGACGGGCACCGACGTGGAACCGCTGATGTACGGGTGGAGCGTCCTGCACTGCCTGCCGGTCGGCCGCGTCGAGGACCGTCGGCGGCGACGGGGACGGTGATGCGGCCCGGCACGCTCCGCGAGTACGCCGAGGCGGCGGGGTTCTCGGGGTTCGAGGTACTCCCGGTCGAAGACTTCTTCCTCCGCCTCTACCGGCTGACTCCCTGACCGTCCCCGGCGTCCGAGTCGTCTGCGCCGGCGTCACCCTCCGTCGGGGCGTCGGTTCCGCCGACGGCCGTCTCGCGGCGTCGTCGACTCCTCGACCGACCGATGAGCGACACCCTTAACCCCGAAACGCCGCGATTGAGAGCCAATGAGAACCCTCGCTCGAACGGCCGCCGCGGCGGTGGTGCCGCCGTGAGCGCCGACACCGACCCGACGGAGACGGAGGCGTTCCGTCGCACCTGCGAGACGCTCGTCGAGCGAATCCTCGACGGCGAGATAGAGCGCGACGACCTCGAATCCGCGAAACTCGACGCCTGCTCGGAGCACTCCTCGCCGAAGGTGCCGAAGAACGCCGACGTCCTCGAACACGCCCCCGACGGCCGCCGCGAGGAGGTCAAGTCGGTCGTCCAGCGCAAGCCCGTTCGGACGGCG
This sequence comes from Halogeometricum sp. CBA1124, assembly GCF_009741955.1. NCBI lineage: Archaea > Methanobacteriati > Methanobacteriota > Halobacteria > Halobacteriales > Haloferacaceae > Halogeometricum > Halogeometricum sp. CBA1124. The sequence goes on from NZ_WPCD01000130.1 coordinate 9,999, forward strand.
TCGGGCGTCTCGCCCGTCGCCATCATGACCTCGCCGCACATGTGCCCGCACGGGAAGTGCCTCTACTGTCCCGGCGGTCCGGCCAGCGAGTTCTCCTCCTCGCAGTCGTACACGGGCCACGAACCCGCCGCGCGCGCGGCGCCAGAACGACTACGACCGTACGGACCAGGTGACGCTCCGTCTGGAGCAACTCCGGCACATCGGCCACCCCGTGGACAAGGTCGAACTGATTCTGATGGGCGGGACGATGACCGCGCGGAGCACGACTCCAGGAGTGGTTCGTCAAGCGCGCACTCGAAGCGATGAACGACTCGA
>NZ_WPCD01000222.1:0-5815 GCF_009741955.1 Halogeometricum sp. CBA1124
CCTCGACGGCGGCGACGAGTTCGGACGCGTCCGCCTCGCCCTCCACCGTCACGGACGACGACTCGTGGTCGGCGGTGGCGGATTCGACGCCTGCGACGCCCGAGAGTGCCTCTTCGACGGTCTGTTCGCAGTGGCCGCAACTCATGCCTTCGACGGTGAACGTCTGACTCATGACGGTCACGCTTGTGGGTGCACGCTTTTCCGAGTTTCTCTTGGCTATCCACAGTCACTCCGGTTCGTCAGTCGAAGAGACGAAAGTGAGAGCAGAGACGACCGAGGGAGTCGAAGCCGGTTCGACCCCGTCAGTCCACGAACACGCTGTTGTAGCGGCGTTCGACTTCGAGGCGTTGCTCGCGCGTGAGGTCGGACAGGTCGGCCCCGTCGTACATCCGGTAGGCCCACTGCTCGCGGGTGGGCATGTGCTCGTTGTCCTCGTTGATCCACGGCTGCCGGTTGTAGAGTTCCGTAATCTGCCCCGCGGACTCGTCGCTCAGGTTCGCGAAGTCGCGGTCCCACTTGGCCTGCGAAATCTCGTCCTTCGAGAGTTCGCCGCCGGTGTCGCCGAACTGGGCGTCGAACGCCTCCTGGACGTCCACGCGGCCGTCGAAGCCGAGTTCGTCGAAGTCGGTCCCGTACCGTTCCTGCGCGAGTTGGTCGCGGGTCTTCACCGTCGAGGGGTCCCACTCGCCGTCGGGTTGGCGCAGGTAGAACTCCTCGACTGCGGCCGCGTCCTCGGCGCCGAGGCTGTCGAACGACGACTCGAAGACGGCCTGTGCGATGGCGTCTCGACTCGTCTCGGAGTCGGCGTCGTCGGTGTTCGAGTCGTCCGACTCGGAGTCGCCGGCGTCGCCGCCCGACCCGCCGCCGTTCGCCTCGCTCGAGTCGTCACCCGAGTCCGGCGACTGCTCGGCGTCGGAGTCGTCGACCCCGTTCCGCTGTTCGTCCGACAGCGTGTCGCCCTCCAGCATCGGCGGACGGACGGTGATGGTGACGGTGTCCGTCGCCGTCGCGCCCGCCTCGTCGGTGACGGTGACGGCGAAGGTGTAGTTGGTCCGCTTCGTCACCTCGGGGGCCAGAATCTCGGGCTCCGCCGTGTCCGCGTAGGCCATGTCGGTTCGCGGACCGCCGACCTGCGCCCACTGGTAGGTGAGGTTGGCGTCGGAGCGTCGGGGTCGGTCGAGGCCGTCGCGTCGAAGTGGACGCGGACCCACTCGCGGACCGTCCGGTTGCCGCCGGCCACCGCGACGGGCGGTTCGTTCGCGCGTTCGACCGCCCCTTCGTCCGCCTCGGCGTCGTCCGAGGACGCGTCGGACTCCGCGTCGCCGGCGTCAGACGGCGTGGCCGTGGCGGTGGCCGTCTCCGTGGGCGTCGGCGTCTGGTCGGTCGGTTCGTTGGTCAGTTCGTTCGACTGCTGCGTCGGCGTCGACTGCTCGACGGCCGCCGACGCGTCGTCGGCCGCGGCGGGCGCGTCCCCGCCACCGTTCTGACCGGTGAAGAGGGCCGCGCCGCTACCGGCGGCGACGAGTGCGGCGACGACGACGAGTGCGACTGTCAGTTTGCGGTTCATTGTGGTTTCCGTGACCTCTACGTTTACGAGGACGACACAGCGGCTTCGTTATAGACTACCGAAGGGACCCGGTAGCGGCCGTGTAACGGCGGGTTAGGACGACGGAATCGAGCGGACGAGCTGAACCGACGAGGGGTTCCGCCCAGAATCAGCTTCGAAAGTAAAGTTTCGGACGGTACTGACGATATAACGTGTCGCTAGTCCGGCCAAAACGCTATGTGTGCCGACGGGCACGGTACGAATATGCGCGAACTGGACGACACCGACCTCCGGATACTCGAACTCCTCACCGAGGACGCGCGACGACCGTTCAGCGACATCGCGGAGCGAGTGGACCTCTCGCCGCCCGCCGTCTCCGACCGCGTGGAGAAACTGCGCGAGTCGGGCGTCATCAGACGGTTCACGCTCGACATCGACCGTTCGCAACTCCGGGCGGGCGTGCCCGTCCTCGTCCGACTCGACCTCCCGGCGACGGAGGTGGCGGCGGTCAAGGACGCCCTCCGCGAGTCCGAGGTGGTCGAACACGTCTTCGTCACCGTCGAGGGGGACGTGGTGTTCTCCGCGCGGTTCCGCGCGGACGCGGTCCGCGAGGGAATCGACGACCTGGTCGACCTGGGGCGCGTCGCCGACTACGAGGTCACCATCGTCTCGTCGACGGAGTGGACGCCGAGCGTCGGCGGTACGGAGTTCGCTCTCACGTGTGCGGAGTGCGGCAACACCGTGACGAGCGAAGGCGAGAGCGAACGGATCGGCGAGAGGCAGTACCACTTCTGCTGTTCGTCCTGCGCCGCCCGGTTCCGCGAGCAGTACGACCGCCTCAGCGCGGGCGCGGAGTGATTCGGGGCGCGCTCAGAGCCTGACGTACGACGTGTCGTCCGTGTAGTCGGGCACCGAGAGGTAGACGGTGGACGTACTCCCCCCCGCGACGGTTATCTCGACGGTGATGCGGTCGTCGGGTCGCAGGGGACGACGGTTCGTCGGGTCGGCGTCGGCGCTCTCTATCTGCGAGGCGTTGAGGTAGAGGACGAACTCCTCGCCGGTCTCCAGAATCGCGTCGCTGTCGCCGATACCGACCGACGCGTTGAACGACCGGTGGGCGTCGGCCGCCGTGGAGGGCGCCGTCGGGTCCGACCCCGAGAACGAGAGGCTCTTGGCCTGATGTTCGCCGACCCACTTCACGGAGAGTTCGGAGACGTCGATGTCGCCGGCCGCCGGCCGCGGCCGAATCCAGAGTCGGACCGTCTCGACGGTGCCGTTCTCGACGTTGTCGTTCGCGTCCGGCGTGACGTGGCCGGCGGCGGTGACGACTTCGACGCCGTTCACCACGCGGTCGACGCTCTCCTTGCCGGCGTCCTCGGCCGTCGCCTGGAGGAACGCGGCGGTGTTTATCAGGACGCCCGCGGCGACGGCGGCGACGAGGACCATGGCGATGAAGACGACGAGGGTACCGATGCCGACCTGACCGCGCCGGTCCGTCCCCCCGGCCGACTCCTCGCGACGGAGCAGACTCATGTTGAGTATCTAAACACTCTCTAACCATTACTCTAGGGTATCAGTATCAATATCGATACTGGATGCGGTCAGAGAGCGATTACACGCCCGCGGAGCACCTTCGCGGCGACCAGAACCGGGTCCCATACCGGGCTGAACGGCGGGGCGTAGGCGAGGTCCTGTCGCTCGAGTTCGCCGACGGTCATCTCCGCGCCGAGCGCGGTCGCGACGGTGTCGATTCTGATAGCGGCGCGGTCGGCCCCGACGACGTTCCCGCCGAGGAGCCGTTCGGTCTCGCGGTCGGCGGTGAGCGTCACCGTCGTCTCGGACCCGCCGGGGTAGTAGCCGGACCGCGACCCGGCGGTGATGGTCGCCGAGACGGGGTCGAACCCCGCTTCCCGGGCGCGGTCGTGGTCGACGAATCCCCGCGCGCCCGCACCCCAACTCGACGCCTTCACCACCGCCGTCTCGGCGACGCCGCCGACCGGTTCGGGGGTGCCGGCCACCGTCGAACCGATGGCGCGGCCGGCGCGGTTCGCCGGCAGGCCGAGGGGGTCCCACGTCGGGTCGCCGGTGACGACGTGGCGCATCTCGGCCACGTCGCCCGCCGCGTAGACGCTCTCGACGGACGTGCGGCCGAACTCGTCGGTGGCGATGGCGCCGGAGTCACCGAGTTCGACCGGCGTCCCCTCGACGAGGGCCGTGTTCGGTCGGATGCCGATGCCGACGAGTGCGGCGTCCACGTCGAGTTCGGTGCCCGACCCGCAGACGAGCGTCTCCACCCGGTCGTCGCCGCGGAGTTCGGTCACCTCCTCGCCCAGATGGAGCGTGACGCCCCGTTCGCGCAGGTGGTCGGCCACTCGGTCGCCGACCGCCTCGCCGAACGGCGGGAGGAGGCGGTCCGGTCGCTGAAACAGGTGTACGTCCAGTCCGTGTTCGACGAACGCCTCCGTCATCTCGATGCCGACGTAGCCGCCGCCGGCGACGGCGACCGTCTCGGGCGAGTCCATCGCCCCGTACCGCGCGGCCGTCTCGCGGTCCACGTAGTCGACGCCGCCGAGGTCACCCACCGAGAACGCCGCGGGGTCGGCGAGGAACGCGCGAACGGCGGCGGCGTGGTCGAGGCCGTGCAGGGTGAACGCGCCGTCGAGGCCGAAGCCGTCGATGGGGTCGGAGACGGCGTGGCCGCCGGTCGCCACGAGGAGGTCGCCGTACGACTGGGCGAACTCGCCGTCGGGACCCCGAACCGTCACCGTCCGCGCGTCGGCGTCGACGGCGACGACCTCGTGTTCGCGGTGGAGGTCGATGCCGCGGTCCTCCACGTCCGCGGGCGACAGCGACAGGAGGTCCGTCAGCGAGTCGACGTCGCCCTTGACGAAGTACGGCGTCCCGCAGTGGGCGTACGACACCCACCGTCCCTTCTCGAAGACGACGACGTCTCGCTCCGGGTCTTCGCGTCTGCACTTGCTCGCGGCCGAGAGGCCGGCGGCGTCACCACCGACGACGACGAACGGGTCCGACATGGATAGTCGGTTGAACGACCCCCGACACGTAGTTTGCTCGGTCCGACGACCGCGGCGCACGGCCGGCCGGCCGCCACCTCCCGACCACATATTTTCTACCAACACCATCGGCAGTGAGTCAAAATCCGAACTTCCCGCGGATGCATTCGCGTTCGCCGGCGGAGCGGGTCCAATCGGTCGTTTCTGCCTTCGACGGAGCAGACCCGGTACCTGGTGACTCTCGAACCGATTTTCGACCGACGTTCTTCGCCGCGAGAGTGTGCCACTATCTGACGGAGAAGAAAAGATTTATCATGAATATACGAGATTCTTATTCGTAGGGCGGCACCGAGAGTAAAATTCGGGCCGTGACAGATCAGATATGACTGAAGACACGTACGTCGGTGCAATCGACCAGGGCACCACAGGAACCCGTTTCATGGTCTTCGACCACGACGGGCGAGTCGTAGCGAACGCATACCAGAAGCACGAACAGATCTACCCCGAACCGGGGTGGGTCGAACACGACCCCGAGGAGATATGGGACAACACGCAGGCGGTGATGCACGACGCCCTCGAAGAAGCCGGCGTCGACGCCGAGCAGTTGGAGGCCATCGGCATCACCAACCAGCGCGAGACCACGCTCATCTGGGACCGCGAGACGGGCAAACCAATCGCCAACGCCATCGTCTGGCAGGACCGCCGGACGACCGACCGCATCGAGACGCTTCAGGACGAGGGCAAAGAAGAGTGGGTCCGCGAGAAGACCGGCCTCGAACCCGACGCGTACTTCTCGGCGACCAAGGCCGAGTGGTTGCTCGACAACGCCGACCAGATAAAACTCGCCCGCATGCGTCCCGACGACGTCCGTGACCGCGCCGAGGACGGCGAGTTGATGATGGGTACCATCGACTCGTGGCTCATCTACAAACTCACCGGCAACCACGTCACCGACGTCACGAACGCATCCCGGACGATGCTGTTCAACATCCACGAGATGGACTGGGACGACGAACTCCTCGAGGAGTTCGACGTCCCCGCCGAACTCCTGCCCGAGGTCCGTCCCTCCTCGGACGAAGCCACCTACGGCTCGACCGACGCGAGCGGCTTCCTCGGCGCCGAAATCCCCGTCGCGGGCGCCTCGGCGACCAGCAGGCCGCCCTCTTCGGCCAGACCTGCTTCGACGCCGGCGACGCCAAGAACACCTACGGCACCGGCTCGTTCATGCTCATGAACACCGGCGACGAAGCGGTCA
>NZ_WPCD01000174.1:0-7827 GCF_009741955.1 Halogeometricum sp. CBA1124
CCTTCACCATGTCCGCGCCGGCCTCGAACGCGTCGACTGCCTCCGTCGGCGTGGCGATGCCCACCAGCGAGGGCTTCCCGTAGCGGTTCGCCGTCCGCACGACGCCCTCGTCGAAGGACGGCGTGACGACGAACTCCGCGCCCGCGAGGATGGCCGCCCGGGCGGTTTCGGCGTCGAGGACCGTCCCCGCGCCGACGGTGAGTTCGTCAGCGGTGAACGTCGCCGACACGTCGCGTATCATGTCGAGGACGCCGTCGGTGTTCGCGGTCACTTCGACGGTGGGGACGCCGCCGCGCCGGATGGCGTCGACGGTGTCGATGACGGCGTCGGCGTCGGTACCGCGAGCGATGGCGACGACGCCGCTGTCTCGGATGCGCGCCGCTGTCTCTCGGCTCATACGCATCGCTCGTAGAGGACCCGCTTAAACGCCGTGGTCGGCCGTCGGACGACTCGACCGGCGTCCCACCCGGCGTTCTACCCGCGATTCTATCCTCGGTTCTATCTACGATTCTACATCTCGAATTGCTGAGATGACTGCCGATACTGTCTCTATGAATACATATGTGGCAAATCCGAGTCAGATATCGGCCGAACTCGCACCATCTCGCGAAGGAAGCATCTATCCGGCTCCGAACGCGGCTGAAGTCGGCGTATCTACGGTGTGGACGCGGTTCGCTCGTCGCGGACGAACTCGTCGTGGCCGGCCTGCCGCGCGGTCACGTCGACCACGTTCCGAACCACGTACGCGAGCGTCAACGGCCGACGCCGCCGGGAACGGGCGTGATGGCCGACGCCTTCTCCTCGACGCTCTCGAACTCGACGTCGCCGACCAGTTCGTGGCCGTCGCCGGCCTCGCTCTCGACGCGGTTGACGCTGACGTCTACCACCGCCACGCCGTCGCCGACCATCGTCCCGTCGACGAGGTTCGCGCTCCCGGCGGCGGTGACGAGAACGTCGGCGCGTCGCGTGTGCGCGGCGAGGTCCCGCGTCGCCGTGTGACAGACTGTGACCGTCGCGTCGCCGCCGGGCCCGCGGGACCAGAGCAGGTTCGCCAGCGGTTTGCAGATAGCCGTGTTCCGACCGACGACGACGGCGTCCCGTCCGGCCGTCGGCTCGCAGTACTCGGCGAGGAGCGTTCGCACGGCGTTGGTCGTCGCGGGGACGACCCGCGGGCGGCCGGCGACGAGTCGCCCGAGGTTCGACGGCGCGAAGCAGTCGACGTCCTTCGCCGGCGGAATCCGCGCCCGGACCGCGCCATCGTCCACGTGGTCCGGAAGCGGCGCCTGCACGAACATCGCCGTCACGTCGTCGTCGGCCGCCAGTCGGTCCACCGCGGCGTACAGGTCCTCCGCCGGCGCGTCGGCGGCCACGTCGACGCGTTCCGTGTCGATGCCGACGGCCGCACAGCGCTCGTGCTTCGTCGTCATGAACCGCTCGTCGGCCTCGCTGTCGCTCATCAGCACCGTTCCGAGCCTCGGCGTGTGTCCCCGCTCCCGGAGGCGCTCGCGTCCGACTCGACGCCCTCGACGACGGATTCGGCGAGCGATTCGCCCGCATCAGCGTCGATTCGGTCGCTCGGGTTACGTTCGGTCCGTCTTCTTGCGTTCCTGCGTGGGGTGGTCGCTGACGAGGACCGTGGTGTGGTCCGGCACGTCCTCGGACACCCACGAGTTGGCCCCGATGCTGACGTGGTCGCCGACGGTTATCGCCCCCAGCACCTTCGTGCCGGCCCCGATGACGACGTGGTCGCCGATGTCCGGGTGGCGCTTGTACCCCTTCTTGAGTTTGTGTTCCTCCGTCTCGTCCTTCTCGAAGTGGAGCGCTCCGAGGGTCACGTCCTGATAGAGCCGAACCCAGTCGCCGACGGTGGCCGTCTCGCCGATGACGACGCCGGTGCCGTGGTCCACGAAGAAGTACTCGCCTATCTCGGCTCCGGGGTGGATGTCGATGCCGGTCTGCGTCTTCGCGTACTCGGTGAGTTCGCGGGCGTACTCGCCCGCACCCGCCTCGTACAGTGCGTGCGCGACGCGCTGAACCTGGATGGCGAGGACGCCGGGATACGAGCGGATTATCTCCAGATACGTCTTCGCCGCCGGGTCGCCCTTGTAGGCGGCTTCGACGTCCTTCTTCAGGCGCGCGCGGATGTCCGGAAGCCGGTCGAGAATCGTCTCGACGGTGGCCGCCGGGTCCTCGTCCGTGTACGGGCGAATCCCCGCGTAGAACAGCGTCCCGAGTTCGTCGAGGTGGTCGAGGATGGCCGACTCCTCGCGCACGAGGCTGGCCGCGTTCCAGCACGTGGGGAAGAACAGTCGCTTCAGGATGTCCACTTCGTCGCGACTGTGACGCTGCGTCGGGAACTCCATCGGGGCCTGCTTCGGATACGGGTCCTCGTCGTCGCGGTAGGAAGCGTACAACCGTTCGTGTGCCTCTCCCGTGTACCGGTACTCCATGCCCCGGCGTTCGCCGCCGAACGTCTTAGTAGTGGACGCCGCCGGCGTTCGGGGGCAGTTATATCACGATTAGTCACCATACACCGGTATGGACGCCGAGTGCTACTTCTGCCACGGGTTAGTCCTCCCGGACGAACGGGACGACATCGTCCTCGGGGACCACGGAGACCACCGGGTCTTCCTCCACGAACAGTGCGCGAGAGGCTACGAACTCGTCGAGGACGCGGCGGACGCGCGGGACGCGGTCGAAGTGACCTGCCCCGAGTGCGGCGCCGTCGAGGTGCATTGAGTCGCTGGTGCGGACCCCCGGTAGTCCGGTGCGAGGGTCTGCGACTCGAAACTCGACTCCCGACATTTCTGAGCGGTGCTGTTCCGTGCGGAGCGTCGACTCGACGCGCCGGCCCGGACTGTCGACCGAAGTACCGGCGGGCGAACGCTCGCCGAACGCGCCGGCGACCCGCGACTGCGGCGGCGCGCGGGCGGTAACAGACGAAATCAGGGGTCCCAGGAGGTACCAGATACGGACCGCGGCGGCGGATGTCAGGGGAGGTCCACGGCGACGCCCGACTGGAGGCTCGCCGCCTTCACCGTGTTGTACATCAGCATCGCGATGGTGAGGGGTCCGACGCCGCCGGGGACGGGCGTGATGGCCGACGCCTTCTCCTTGGCACTCTCGAACTCCACGTCGCCGACGAGTTCGTACCCCTTCTCGGTGTCCGCCTCGACGCGATTGACGCCGACGTCGATGACCGTCGCGCCCTCGCCGACCATCTCGCCGTCTATCATCTCGGGGACGCCCGTGGCGGCCACGAGTACGTCCGCGTTACGCGTCTTCTCCGCGAGATTCTTCGTCCGCGAGTGACACACCGTGGTCGTTGCGTTCCCGCCGGCGTCACGCTGGATGAACAGGTTCGCCATCGGCTTGCCGACGATGTCGGAGCGCCCGACGACGACGGCGTCCGCGCCCTCCGTCTCCACATCGTAGGCGGCGAGCAGTTTCTGGATGCCGTGCGGCGTGCAGGGCTTGTAGCGGGCGTTCCCGGCGACCAGTCGGCCGACGTTCTCCGGGTGGAAGCCGTCGACGTCCTTCGCCGGGTCGATGCGTTCGAGGACCGCCCGCTTCTCCACGTGGTCCGGCACCGGCATCTGGACGAGGATGCCGTGAACCGCCGGGTCGTCGTTCAACGCGTCGATGCGGTCGAACAGCGTTGACGCCGGTTCGTCGGGGGCTATCTCGTGGTGATAGCTCTCGATGCCGAGTTCCTCGCAGGTCCGCTGTTTCATGGACACGTACGTCTCGCTGGCGTCGTCGTCGCTCATCAACACCGTCGCCAACCCCGGCGTGACGCCCTCGTCCGCGAGCGTCTCGACGCACGACGCTATCCCGTCCTGTATCCCGTCGGCTACCTCGTTGCCGTCGATTATCGTCGTCATGGTGAGTGAAGTCGTGAATGGTCACGCGGGCGTCCGCGGGTCGGCGCGCACCGCCAACGGCGACGCGACCGGACGCGCCGCCCGCACGTGACGCGTGACAGCATCCTGCAAACCGTCTCTCGACCCAGCCACATAGGTCCGCAGGTGGAATGGTACGCCCATTGAAGTGGACGGCGGAACGCCGGTGGCGAATCGGCGTCGACCGACGACGAAATCGGCCACGTACGCCCCGAAGCGCCGGTTACGCGAGGCTTTATGCCGGAGACGACCCGAGCGTGTGGCACGACGTAGGCGGGGCGACGACTCCCGCCGCGACCCCTCACAGATGACCGAGTGTACCACCGTCACGGAGCGAGCACCGTTCGTCGAGACGGCCCGAGCGGCACCGCCGGGCGCCCGCGTGCCCGTCGAGGTCCGCGTCACCGTCGAAGACCCCTACGAGGCCTACCGTCGCGCCCGCGACGAGGAGACAGAGGGCTTCTACTACGAGACGACCGGCGGGCAGTCGGGGTGGGGGTACTTCGGCGTCGACCCGGTGGAACGGGTTCGCGTGGGCGCCGACGCGGCGTCGCGGGGCGACGACAGCCCGAGTCTCGCCGAACTGTCGTCGCTCCTCGAACGCGAGCACCTCGTTCGTGGCGACTGCGACGTCCCGTACCCCTGCGGCGCGTTCGGGTGGCTATCGTACGACGTGGCCCGCGAACTGGAGTCACTGCCGTCGACGACGCAGTCGGACGGCCTCCCGCGCATGCAACTGGGCGTGTTCGACCGGGTCGCGGCGTGGGAGGAACCGCGCGAGGGGAGCGTCGAACTGCGCGTGACCGCCTGCCCGACCGTCGACGACTCGCCGGCGGCGGCGTACGAGGACGGCGTGCGGCGGGCGACGTCGCTGGCCCGGTCTGCGGTCGACGGCGACGGGAGCGTTCCGCCGGTTCGCACCGCCGGCGACCGCGCGACGTTCGAGAGCGAGTGCGGGGCCGCGGCGTCGCGGACCGCGTCGAGCGAATCAAGCGGTACGTCCGCGACGGCGACACGTTCCAGACGAACGTCTCGCACCGACTGGTCGCTCCCGCCGCCGTCCACCCCGTCGAGACGTTCGACGCCGTCCGGCGCGTGAACCCCGCGCCGTACTCCGCGCTCGTCGAGTTCCCCGGTATCGACCTCGTCAGCGCCAGCCCCGAACTTCTCCTCGACGTGGACGGCGACCGCCTCCGCACGGAACCCATCGCCGGGACGCGGCCGCGCGGGGACACCCCCGCGGCCGACGCCGAACTGGAACGCGACCTGCGGTCCGACGAGAAGGAACGCGCCGAACACGCGATGCTGGTGGACCTCGAACGCAACGACCTCGGGAAGGTGAGCGAGTACGGCAGCGTCGAGGTGTCCGAGTACCGTCGCGTGGACCGCTACTCCGAGGTGATGCACCTGGTCTCCCTCGTGGAGGGGCGGGCGCGCGACGACGTCGACATCGCGGACGCCGTCGCCGCCGTCTTCCCGGGCGGCACCATCACCGGCGCGCCGAAACCCCGGACGATGGAACTCGTCGACGAGGTGGAGGCGACGCGCCGCGGCCCGTACACCGGGAGCGTCTGCGTCTTCGGCTTCGACGACCGGGCGACGCTCAACATCGTCATCCGCACGCTCGTCCGACGGGAGGGCGAGTACCGACTCCGCGTCGGCGCGGGCGTCGTCCACGACTCCGTCCCCGAGGCCGAGTACCGGGAGACGCTCGACAAGGCGCGAGCCTCGTGAACGCGGTCGACGAGGCCCTCGGCGAACAGGGGTCGTTCGCCGTCGAGGCGGCCGACCCGACGGGAGGCCTGCGATGATACTCGTCGTGGACAACTACGACTCGTTCGCGTACAACCTCGTCCAGTACGTCGGCGAGTTCGCGGACGAGGTGGTCGTCCGCCGCAACGACGAGATAGACGTGGCGGGGGTTCGGGACCTCGACCCGGACGGCATCGTCGTCTCGCCCGGTCCCGGCACGCCCGCCGACGCCGGCGTCTCCGTCGATATCTTCGCGGAGACGAGCTATCCGACGCTCGGCGTCTGTCTCGGCCATCAGGCGCTCTGTGCGGCCCTCGGCGCGCCCGTCGGCCACGCCCCGGACGTCGTCCACGGCAAGCCGTCCGAGATACGCCACGACGGCTCCGACCTCTACGAGGGCGTCGCGGACCCGTTCGAGGTCGGTCGCTACCACTCGCTGGCCGTCGCGGCGGCGGACCTCCCCGACGAACTCGACGTGACGGCGCGGACGACCGACGACCGCCGGGTCGTGATGGGCGTCGAACGCGCCGACAGGCCGCACCTCGGCGTCCAGTACCACCCCGAGAGCATCCTCACCGACGCCGGGAAGCGCGTCGTCGAGAACTTCTGTAACTCGTACGCGGGCGTCTGAACCGCCCGCTCGTCGCCCGGTGGCGCGTCCGTCGTCGAGCGGACCTGCTCGTCGTCCGGCACGCTCACTCGTCGTCGGGTGGGTCCACGTCGCGGTGCGTGTGTATCGTCGGGAGTCGGCCGAGAGCGCGGGCGACGACCGACGTGTGCCCGCGTTCGTGTCGCAGGAACGTCAGCGTCAACCCCGCCAGCGCGACCAGCGAGACGACGGCGAACGGGCCGCCGGTCAGCACGGCCAGCGCCTGCAGCGTCTCACTGCCCCCGAGCACCAGCACCGAGACGGCGACGGCGCCCTGAAAGACGCCCCAGAAGACGACGCTCACCGTCGAGGGGGCGCGGCCGCGTTCGGCCGTCAGTATCGCCACGACGAGCGTCGACGTGTCCGCCGAGGTGACGATGAACACGACGATGAGCGCGAGAAACAGGAACATCAGCAGCCGACTCACCGGGAGCGCCTCGAACAGGGGGAACCCCGCGACGGCTTCGGTGCCGCCGCGGGCGGCGATGGCCCCGAGCACGTCCGCGCGGCCGGTGTGCTGGACGTGCAGCGTCGTCCCGCCGACGAGGAGGAACCAGACGAGCGTCGCGGCCGAAGTGGCGACGACGCTCGTGAACACGACGGTTCGGACTCGCCGGCCGCGCGAGAGGGCGGCGAGGAACAGGCCGGCGAACGGCGCCCACGAGAACCACCACGACCAGTTCCAGACGGTCCAGTCGGTGACCCACTCCGACCCCGCGTACAGGCTCAGCGACGGGAAGTTGAGCGCGTAGCTTCCGAGCGCCGCGACACCTCGTTCGACGACGAACGACCGCGGGCCGACGGCGGCGACGAGGAGGGCGAACAGACCGAACAGGACGACGTTGAGGCCGGCGATGCGCCTGATTCCCCGGTGGACGCCCGTCTCGCAGGAGAGACGTAGATGAGGGTGAGGCCGCCGACGAACAGCACCGAGCCGACGGTGCCCGTCGAGACGTCCCACTGGTAGCCGATGCCCGCGAGGAACTGCCTGCTCACCAGCGCGATGGACGTGGCGATGCCGCCGATGGTCGCGAACACGGCGAGCGTGTCCACGAGCGAACTCCAGACGGAGTCCAGTCCGTCCACGCCGAGGAACGGGGCGAGTATCGTCGAGACGCGGAGGGGCGCGCCGCGTTGGAAGACGAAGTACGCTATCGGCACGCCGACGACGGCGTACGCGCTCCACGCCGAGACGCCCCAGTGGAACAGCGTGTAGGTGAGCGCCCCCCCGATAGCCGCGTTCGTCTCCGGGGCCGCGCCGAAGTACGGCGGCGGGTCGCGGTAGTGAAACAGCGCCTCGGCGGGCCCCCAGAACACGATGCCGGCGGCGATGCCGGCGGTGAACACGAGGGAGAAGTACGTCGGGTAGGTGTACGTCGGTTCCGCGTCCGGGCCGCCGAGGACGACGTCGCCCCACGGTCCGAAGAGCAACAGGCCGCAGTAGCAGACGGCGAGCAGGACGCTCCCGAGGAACAGCGGGCCGAACCCCGTCAGGACGCGCGTCGCGAGGGCGTCCACCGCCGC
>NZ_WPCD01000290.1:0-3064 GCF_009741955.1 Halogeometricum sp. CBA1124
CGCCCGAGAGGGCGGCGAGGGCGATACCGACGTAGTGCACCGTCGTGAGCGAGGCGGTGTCGATGCGCGACGACATGCCCGACCTGTTAGTGGGGAGAGACATTAACAGTCGGTGCCGCGAGAGACACTCGACGGATCGGAACGCCGTCGCTCGGAGATGTGAGAGGGGAAAGGGAGCGCGGTGGAGCGTCGAGACCGAGAGCGGTCTACTCGGGCTTCAGACCGCCGTCCTGCACGCGCATGACCGCCTCGCCGTCGGCGAGGTTCGGCGCGTCCACGAGGCGGACGATACGCTTGTCGCCCTTCGACTTGCGGAGGTAGATGCGGAACGTCGAGGTGTGGCCGAGGATGTTGCCACCGATGGGCTGTGTCGGGTCACCGAAGTACGAGTCGGGGTTCGAAGCCACCTGGTTCGTCACGAGGACGGCCGTGTTGTACAGGTCGCCGATGCGCATCAGGTCGTGCAGGTGCTTGTTGAGTTTCTGCTGCCGTTCGGCGAGTTGGCCGCGGCCCACGTACTCCGCGCGGAAGTGCGCGGTCAGCGAGTCCACGCAGAGCAGACGGACGGGGTACTCGTCGTCCTCGTGGTCGCGGGCGAGTTCCTTGGCCTTCTCGGCGAGCAGAATCTGGTGGTTGGAGTTGAACGCCTTCGCGACGTGAATCTTGTCGAGGACGTCGCTGAGGAGTTCCTCCATCGCCGCCTCGTCGTCCGGGGAACCCTCTATCTCCCGGTCGTCCATCGTGGCCTGAAGCTTCTCGTCGTCGAGGCCGAAGAGCATGTCCTCGATTCGTTCGGGACGGAACGTGTCCTCGGAGTCCACGAAGATGCAGGACCCACCGAGGCCACCGTGTTCGGGCGGCAGTTGGACGTTGACCGCCATCTGGTGGGTCACCTGCGACTTCCCGGAACCGAACTCGCCGTACACTTCGGTGATGGACTGCGTCTCCAGTCCGCCGCCGAGGAGTTCGTCGACTTCGGGAATCTGCCAGCTGAGTTTACCGATCTGCTGGCGTCGTTCGAGGACCATCGAACCGGTCTCGAAGCCGCCGATGTCGGCCGCCTCGCGCGCGGCGTTGATGATGTCCGAGGAGGTGGACTCACCCACGTCCGCGGTGTTGGAGAGTTCGCTGGGACTCGCGACGGCGATAGCCTGATAGCTCTCGAAACCGGCGTCGACGAGTTTGTCTGCGGTAGCGGGGCCCACGCCCGGGAGACTTTCGAGGTCGTCTTCTGGCATCGTATACGGACCTGCGGCCCACGGCCACATAAAGCCTCGTTAACAGCGAAGTGGAAGTGAAACTGACGGACAGCGGCGGGTCGGCGTTCAAGAACTCGTGAACGTTTAAGCCGGATGTGGTCCCGAACGGCGTCGGGACTGGCGAGCGAGAGACGGTGAGCGACGCGCGGAGTGAGAGCGGGGCGGAGGGGAAGGGCAGAATGGAGGAGTGTCGACGGAGTCGAAACGCGACGAGGGGGCGAGAGGTGGCGCGGAGTCAGACGCGGGCCGTCGGCGCTACTCCCAGGGGTGGCCGCCGGACCGGTCGGACCACATCGGGTACCAGTACTCCTTGTCCGGTTCGAGTTCGAGTTCGCCGTCCAGCACCGACTCCAGTTTCAGCAGGACGCGGTCGTTCTGCTCGCGGCCGCGTTCGGGGGCGAACGGGTAGTAGGCCCCGCGGCGGAACGAGTAGATCCAGTAGGCCCGGTCGTCGTCGCGTTCGAAGCCGAAGACGGCGGCGAGCAGTCGAGAGCCGTAGCCGCGTTCGATGAACTCGTCGGCGGCGAAGTGGACGCTCGTCACGAGGTCCTCGGGGTCGTCGTCCTCGAGGACGACCCACTCCCACCCGTGAGAGTCCTCGCGGAGGCGGAAGTCGGTGCCCGTCTCCTCCTCGCCGGCCTTGAGGATGGTCTCCACCTCTTCGACCGTCTCGGCGAAGTCGGTGCTGTCCACCGAGGAGAAGCAGAGCGCGGCGGCGCCGACGGACTCGAACCCGAGGTCGGCCTCCATCGTGATGTACGCCGTGCTCATGCCGAACAGGTCCTCGGGGTCCGCGTCGCGCGTGGCGTCCGCCTCGGCGCTCGTGCCGAGGATGGAGCGGAGCGAGTCGAACAGTCCCATCTTACGCCGTCTCCATCTCGCGTTCCAGGTCGCGGAGTCGTTCGATGCGGTTCTCCGTCGAGGGGTGCGTGCTGAAGACGCGGCCGATGAAGTCGCTCTTAATGGGGATGATGAAGAACGCGTTCATCTCCGACTGCTCGCGCAGGTCGTCCTTCGGCACGTTCTCCATGTTGCCGGAGATCTTCATCAGCGCCGAGGCGAGCGCCGAGGGGCGCCCCGTGATGACGGCCGCGCCGCGGTCCGCGGCGTACTCGCGGTAGCGCGAGAGCGCGCGGATGAGGACGAACGAGACGATCCAGACGACCAGCGAGACGGCGATAGCGACGATGATGCCGCCGCCCTGCCGATCGCGACTGCCGCCGCCGAACCAGAAGCCCCAGCGGACGATCATGAACGCGACCGTCGAGAGGAACGAGGCGATGGTCATCACCATCACGTCGCGGTTCTCACGTGCGCGAGTTCGTGCGCGAGGACGCCCTCCAACTCGTCTCTGTCGAGCATCCGGAGCAGGCCCGTCGTCACGGCGACGGCCGCCTTCTTCTGGGACCGGCCAGTCGCGAAGGCGTTCGGGATGCGCGAGTCCACGACGGCAACCTTCGGTTTCGGCAGGTCGGCCTGCTGGGAGAGTCGCGAGATGGTCCCGTGCAGTTCGGGGTACTCCTCTTCGGACACCTCCTTCGCGCCCATGCTGTACAGTGCGAGTCTGTCGCTGAAGAAGAACTGGGCGAGCAGGAACACCCCGACGAACGGCAGGATGAACCAGTTCCGCGTCGCCGCGAGCGCCCCGACGAAGACGATGTACAGGGCGAAGAGCAGGAACATCGTGAGCACCATCCGCCCGCGAAGTCCCCAGTCCGGTTTCCAATCCATGCGCTCAACTTCGCGTTCGTCGCTCTAAGCGTTGTTGGAGCGTAACGTGTCGCCCGCCCGCGCGTGCCGCCGCT
>NZ_WPCD01000213.1:0-6318 GCF_009741955.1 Halogeometricum sp. CBA1124
GTCGTCGCCCGTCTCCGTCCGGTCGTCCTCGCCCGTCTCGCGCACTTGGCGGACCACTTCGTCTCCGTCGGCGGAGTCGGTCGACGCTCGGGGCGGCGAGGCCGGTTGAAAGCGCATGACGACGGCCGTTCCGCGTGCGTCGCGTTCCTCGAAGTCGATGGACGCGTACGACCCGTTGAGGATCCACTTCACCAGCCAGAGCCCCAGTCCGCTGGCGTGCTGGAGTTGCGTCTCGATGCCGGCTTCGAGCGCTTCGAGTTCCGAGGCGGGGATGCCGGGGCCGTTGTCGACGACGCGTATCTCGACGTCGTCGCTCCCGGCGTGTCTGGAGACGGAGATACCGACGCGCGGGAGGATTCGGTCGTTGTGTTCGAGGGCGTTGTCGACGACGTTCGTGAGCGCAGTACCGACGTGGTTCGTCGCCAGCACCCACTGCTCGTCCGGGAGGTGCGTGTTGACGACGACCGAGGAGTGCGTCTCCCGCAGTTCCTCGACTTTCGCGCGTACGACGCTCGTCACCTCGACTGGCTGGCGTTCGCGGTCCTCGCCGTGGAGCGTCTGGTCCACCTCGCGTGCGCGTTCGCCCAGCGAGACGAGCGACAGCGCCTTCTTCCGAATCGTCTCGACGTGCTTCCGTCGCGCCGGGTCGTCGATCGTCTCCGCCAACAGGTCGGCGTGGCCGAGGATGACGTTCATGTCGTTCCGCAGGTCGTGTCTGAGGACGCGGTTGAGGACGCGCAGTCGTTGCTGGTAGCGGCGGCGGTTGGTCACGTCCCGGGAGTTGACGACGACGCCGTCGACGGCCGGGTCGTCGAGCATGTTCACCGCGACGGTGTCGAGCACCCGCCACGACCCGTCGGCGTGTTCGTGACGGAACTCCGTCCGCGCCGTCTCGCGGGATTCTATCTCCTCGAACAGTTCCCGGGCCTGTTCGCGGTCGTCCGGGTGTATCCGGTCGAACGCGTTGCTGTCCTCGAACTCGTGGCGGGGGATGCCGAGGACGTGTTCGGACGCGGGACTGGTGTACCGGCGCGTGCCGTCCCGGTCGAGGATGCTGACGAGGTCCCGCGAGTTCTCGATGAGCGCGCGGAACTTCGCCTCGGTCCGGCGACGTTCGGTCGTGTCCCGGAGGACGAGCGTCCACCCGCGTTCGTGTCCCTCGCCGTTCCCGAGTGCGGTGGCCGTCGCCTCGTAGTGGCGGCTTCCCTCCTCGACTTCGACGGTGAGGTCGAGACGGTCCCTGTCGCCGTCGAGCAGTGCGTACATCCCGAGCGAGTTGTGGCTGACGTCGGCGACGTGCGAGCCGACCACCTCCTCCTGCGGGACGGTGAAAAGCGGAAGCGCGGCGGGGTTCAACTCGACGACGCGCGCCCGGTCGTCGAGGACGACGATGCCGTCGCGCATCTCCGAGATGGCGTAGTCGCGCGCGACGGGGGTGACGTCGAACAGGTCGTCCGTCCGGAGTCCGAACAGCACCACGAGGGCGGCCAGTCCGAGCGCGACGGGCAGGGCGTCGGCTCGCTGTGAGAGTCCGAGGAGGCGCGATGCGAACGCCGCCAGCGGAATCGAGGCGGCCGCGAGGACGACGACGGTGCCGCGCTGATAGGAGTCGTCGCCGCGGACGAGCAACCGCCCCACCGCGACGGTTCCGGTGACCGACAGCGCGGCGGCGTAGAGGAGGTGTGCCTCGTACAGCGGACCGTACGACACCGAGAGAGAGGCGGCCGACGGCGCGGAGACGAGACCGAAGTCGGCGACGAAGAGGTCGGTCCTCCCCGTGATGCCGGCGAACGTGAGGAGGGCGGCGAGGGAGGGTTCGACGGACAGGGCGGCGAGCGTTCGACGCGAGAGGAGCGAGTCGTCGCCCGCGTACGCGAGCGAGAACACGAACCAGAGCGTCGGCGTGAACGCCGCGGCGGTCCACCACAGCCAGACCCAGAGCAGTTTGCCGTCCAGCGACGCCGCCGTCAACTGGAAGCCGTACGCCGTCGCCCAGACCGCACAGGAGAGCGTCAGTATCGAGAACGGCAGGCGGACGCGACGCGAGTAGAACGGGTGTCGGAGCAGAACGGCGATGGTGACCGACGCACAGAGCGCTCCGGCTACGAAGAGGAGAGCCGGATTCGGTGGGGTCATCGGTTCTGTGGCATCGGGGTGGTGACTCCTTTCGGTCGTTCGTCGGTGCCAGCGGAGTTCCGCGAGGGACGGTGTTCTCGACGATATCGACGGAAAACACGGCCTTAAAATGTCGGCCTCGGCTATCACTGGTGAGAACTGGGAACGGGTGTCAGTCGGGCCCCGGAACCCGGAGGCTAACCGACGAACGCACCGCCGAAACGACTCGTTAGGGCTCGAACGCGGTGGTTCACGCGGTCTATAACGATACCGGTCGGTGGGCTACCACCGGTATGGACGACAGCCCGTACCTCACGCCGGCGGAACTGGACTTCCGGCGAGACCCGAGCGTGACCGCACTCGGCGACGGCCGGTACGTCGTCGCCACCGACCCCCCGGACGACGCGGCGAAGACGCCCGACGGAGACTCTGACGCGGCCGGCCGACCGGACGCCCCGTCCGCCCGCCCGACGGGCGAACTCGACACCGACGGCGGCGTCGCGGTGGCCGACCCCGGTGCGGTGACGAACGAGGCCGGTTCGGTAGCGGCCGAGTCGGCGAAGGCCGACGCGACGGACGAGTCGCCGGAGTACTTCCTCGACGTCGCGGCGCGCACCGACGAGGGGGAGTTCGACGCGCGCTTCGAGAGCGACGACATCGGCGTCGTCTGCGCGGCGATGCTCCGCTGGTACGCGCGGCGCGTCTCGCCGGAGGACGACCCGAAGAAGGTGCTGTCGGTGGTCCTCTCGCGGTCCGAGTTCGCGCTATAGCCCCAGTTCCCGACCGATGACGAGGTGCTGTATCTCGCTGGTCCCCTCGCCTATCTCCATCAGTTTGGCGTCGCGGTAGAACCGCTGGGGCGAAGTCCTCGGTGTAGCCGTAGCCGCCGAGCACCTGCACGGCGTCCTCGGCGACTTCGCGGGCGGTCTCCGACGCGTCGAGTTTCGCCAGCGCCGCGCCCGCGTCACGGACTCGCCGGCGTCGTACTGCGTCGCCGCCTTGTGGGTCAGCAGGCGGGCGCGTTCGGTCTTCCGGTGCATGTCGACGAGTTTGTCGCGGATGGCGTCGAACTTCGAGATGGGCTTGCCGAACTGCTCTCGGTCGCCGGCGTACGTCTTCGCCGCCTCGTAGGCGCCCTGCGCGAGGCCCGTCGAGAGGGCGGCGATGGAGATGCGTCCGCCGTCCAGCGTCTTCTTCGTCTGCGTCCAGCCCTCGCCCTCCTCGCCGAGCAGGCGGTCCTCGGGGAGGCGGACGTCGTCGAACGCGAGTTCGCAGGTGGGCGAGCAGTTCAGGCCCATCTTGTCCCACACGGAGGTCACCTCGAACCCGTCGTCGTTCCGCGGGTCCACGATGAACGTCGAGATGCCGTCGTAGCCCTCGCCGGGGGCGGTGACGGCCTTCACGAGGACCGACCCGGCGACGTTCGCGTTCGTGATGAACTGCTTCGTGCCGTTCAACACCCACTCGTCGCCGTCCTTCTCCGCGGTCGTGTCCATGTCGCTGGCGTCCGACCCCGACCCGGGTTCGGTGAGTGCCCACGCGCCCATGTGCTCGCCCTCGGCGAGGGGGCGGAGCCACCGCTCTTTCTGTTCTTCGGTGCCGAACATCTCGATGGGCTTCGACGCCAGCGAGACGTGGGCGGCGTACGAGAGCCCGATGCCGCCGGAGACGCGGCCCAGTTCCTCCGTGACGAGGGCGTACATCAACTGGTCGCCTCCGAGGCCGCCGTACTCCTCGGAGACGGGGACGCCGAGCATGTCGAGGGCGGCGAGTTCGTCGAACACCTCCTCGGGGAAGCGGTGTTCGTCCTCTATCTCCTGTGCGATGGGGGAAATCTCCTCCTCGCAGAACTCCCGGACGGTGTCGCGTATCATCCGGTGCTCGGAGGGTAACTCGAAGTCCATACCCGTCCGTTCCGCCGACGGCCCAATAAACCAATCGAACGACCGTGAGGGACCGCCGGACGACGGGCGAGACTCCGCCGCGATTATGGCGGGGGAACGCGAATCGCCGCCCATGTACGAGCGAATTCTGGTGCCGACCGACGGCAGCGAGTGCGCCGAAGCGGCGGTCGACCACGCCCTCGACCTGGCCTCGAAGTACGACGCAGAGGTACACGTCCTCTACGTCGTCGACGTGCGCGTGAGCGGACAGGGCGAGTGGGCACTCGACGCCGAGGCGGTCCACGAGGCGGGACAGGACCACGGCGACGCGGTGGTCGAACGGGTGGCCGAGGGAATCCGCTCGGCGGGCGTCGAGGCGACGACGGCCGTCAGGACGGGCATCCCGGGCAACGAGATACGCGACTACGCCGCCGAGGCGGGTTGTGACCTCGTCGTGATGGGGACGCACGGTCGGACCGGTATCGACCGCTACCTGATCGGGAGCGTCGCCGAACGCATCGTCCGCACCGCCGACGTGCCGGTGATGACCGTCCGCGCCGAGGACTGACGCGGGTCGTCGGTTCCGTCCGGCGATTCGCACGCCGTGCTGCCGACAGGACAGTTAAACCTGCGGCGGTCCTTACCCGGTGATATGGAACTCCGCCGCCTCGTCAGGGGGCGCGTGGACTGGCCCCGACTGGAGGCCGTCGTCCGCGAGTTGCGCGAACGGTACGGACGCGAGGAGTTGCACGTCCGCTTTCTGGAGGCCGACAACTGGCTCTCGACGCCGATGGTCGTCGACGACGAGTGGTTCGTGAAGGTCGTCTCGCGGCAGAACTCGCTGGTCCACGCGCTCTTCACCACCGGCCGGAACCTCGGCGCGTTCTCTTCGGGCACCGAGGGCTTCTTCGAACACTTCGGGACGCCGTTGGAGATGGCCGAGCACGAACTGGAGGCGACGCGCCGGATGCGCGACATCGGGCTGAACGCGCCCGAACCCGTCGAGGCGTTCGAGGTGCAGGGTCTCGGCGTCCTCGTCCTCGAGTACCTCGACGACTTCCGGACGCTGGACGAACTCGGCCGTGAGACCGAGGCCCGACTCGCGCCCGCGGTGTTCGCCTCGCTCCGAACGATGCACGACCACAACCTCGTCCACGGCGACTTGCGCGCGGAGAACGTTCTCATCGTCGACGACGAGGTGTACTTCATCGACGCGACGAACGTGAGCGAGGAGGGGGCGGCCGACGCGAAGTCGTACGACCTCGCGTGCGCCATCGCGGCTATCGAACCGCTCATCGGCGCGAAGGCCACCGTCGACGCCGCCCTGGAGTCCTACGAGGCGACGGCCCTCCTCGACGCCCTCGACTTCCTCGACTTCGTCAACATCCGTCCCGACCACGACTTCGACGCCGCCGCGCTGAAGGGCGTCATCGGGCACCGAGCGTCCTGACCGCAGGAGCCGTTTTCTCCCGGCGTCGCCATCCTCTCCTATGCGCCTCCGCTTCGACGACCGCACGTTCGACTACCAGACGCTCCGCGCGGCGACGCGACGCTCCGCGTGTTCACCGAAGGAGAGGGCGCGGCCGACCACTGCCAACTCGGTAACCTCTCGCTGGCGCACGGCGTCGTCTACGACTGGCTCGACGACGCGCTGTGAGCCGCGTTACTGACCCGTGAGGTGCTTCTCGAAGAGGTCCGCGTTCTTGACGTTCGACTTCCAGAAGACGTCGAAGACGTCGCCCAGCACCGGAATCGAACCGACGCCGACGTCGACGACGATGTTGAACAGCATCTTCGCGATGACGCCCTTGTCGGCACCGGCGCGCGCCGCCTCCGCGACGGTGTAGAGCGAGACGGCGCCGGTCACGAGGTCACCCGACACCGGGAGGAGACCGACGAGGGAGTCGAGGCCGATTCCCTTGTTCGTGCCGGGAATCGTCACCGCCTCGTCCATCAGGTCCGCGAGGAAGCGAACTCGACGGAGCGCGCTCTCCTCCTGTGCGGTGAGTTCGTCCGTGGAGACGTCTAGCTCTTCGTCCATCGCGTCGTCGAGAGAGACTACTGACTCTGACATACTACTCACTACGACCCCACCACTCGTGACTTTGGTGGCCGTATATACAACGATGGAGCTAGTGAAAAAAAAAAAACTCCGCGATGCGCGGCGGCGACGGACTGAAGCGGCGGGCCGCATCTGCCCCGCCGCCGGCGGTGGATATTTGCTGCTGTATCGAGAGCATCCCCGCATGCAGTCCGTCCGATTGGCCCTCCTCGGAGCGGTGACGATCGCCGTCCTCCTCGCCGCGGCCGAGTCGTCGTC
>NZ_WPCD01000212.1:0-6356 GCF_009741955.1 Halogeometricum sp. CBA1124
CGACCGACTCGACCGTCTCCGCGAGTTCGCCCTCGTAGCCCGTCGCGTCCACGTACGTCGGCGCGAACGCCTCCTCGGGGTCCGCGTCCCCGTCGTCGCCCGCCGCCGGGAGTTCGACGAGGAGGAGTTCGTCGGGCTCCCGGGGCCGTCCGAGGACGCGGTATCGCCCCTCCGTGGTCAGGTCCATGGGCGACGTTGCGACCGAGGTGAAATAAGGGGGCTGGTTCGACGGGCGCGGCGTTGGGTACGTCGCTTTTGTTCTCACGACGGTAACACGTCTGTGTGAGTCTGGAAGCGTACGCCGAACGTTCGGAGTCCGTGATGCAGTGGCTCGAACTCGCCGCCGCGTACTTCCTCGTCGTTCTGTTCGCCATCGGCGTCTTCGACCTCGCGCTGTCGCTGTACGAACTGGTCGCTTCGGGGGACTTCACCGACCCGAACGCGGTCATCGACCTCATCGACACGGTCCTGGTCCTCCTCATCATCGTCGAGGTGTACCAGACCGTCGTCGCCTCCAGCCGGAACGAACCCGTCGTGCGTATCGTCATCAACGCCGCGCTCATCGCTATCGCGCGGAAAGTCATCAGTTTCCGTCCGGGAGAGTACGAGAGCGTGGAGGCGGCGTTCGTGGCTGCCGGGTCGTTCGCGCTCCTCCTCGCGGTACTCGTCCTCGCGTTCTTCGTGCTCCGGCGGGTGGACCTCGGCCCGATGGTCCCCGGTTCGACCTCGTCGCGCGACGAGTAGCCGCGCTCGCGCCCGGCCGTCCGGCCACGGGGGTCGGTCCTCAGTCGTCGGCCAGCGACTCGACGGCGCCCTTGATACCGACCGTCGTGTCCTCGGACTGCTTCGTGACGCGCCACCCGGTGTAGCCCATGACGATGAGGATGGCCGGCGAGAGGAAGCCGAGGAAGTAGTACGGCGCGTACTCCAGCGTCGGCACGCCCAGCACCGTCGCCATGTAGACGCCCCCCGCGTTCCACGGCACGAGCGCGCTGGTCGTCGTCCCGGACGCCTCGACGGCGCGCGAGAGGTTCCTGCTATCCAAACCGAAGTCGTCGTAGAGGCCGCGGAGGCTCATCCCGGGGACGACGATGCTCATGTACTGCTCGGCGGCGAGGACGTTCATGCCGAACGCCGACAGCGCCGTCCCAGCGGTGAGGCTCCCGACGCTGTGGAGCGACTGGCCGATGTGGTAGGCGACGACGGCCAGCACGCCCGTCCGTTCGAGGATGCCCCCCCAGCGCGAGGGCGGCCACGACGACGGTGATGGTCCACGACGACCCGACGAGGCCGCCCGACGACAGCAGTCCGTTGACGAGTTCCAGCCCCGTCTCGGCCGTCGTCCCCGACTGGGCCACCTCCATCGCGGCGACGACGCCCTCGACGGAGCGCGGCCCCTGCACGAGAATCTGCGTCGCCACGCCCGCGAACACGCCGGACGTGATGGCCGGCAGGGCGGGGTAGCCGTACAGCGCGAGACCGAACGTCAGGACGAGGGGGGCGAACGTCAGCGGCGAGACGGTGTAGGCGCCGGTGATGGCCGACTGAATCTCCGCGACGCGCCCCGGGGGAATCGCCCCCGTCGCGGTGAGGCCGAGATAGGTGTACAGCCCCAGCGAAATCAGCATCGCGATGCCCGTGCCGACGCGCATCGTCCGGACGTGAGTCATCAGGTCGGTGTTCGTCACGGCCGCCGCGAGGTTCGTCGTGTCCGACAGCGGCGACACCTTGTCGCCGGTGTACGCCCCCGTCAGCACCGCGCCCGCCGTCATCGGTTCGGGGATGCCGAGCCCCGCGCCGATGCCGATGAACGCGACGCCGAGCGTCCCCGCCGTCGTCCACGACGACCCGATGGAGAAGGCGACGACGGCCGCCAGCACCGTCGCCACCGGGAGGAATATCGCCGGCGACAGCAGCTCCAGCCCGTAGTAGATGAGCGAGGGAATCGTCCCCGCGCCCGTCCACGTCGAGATGAGCATGTAGATGACGAAGATGATGAGTATCGCCTGCATACCCATCCGAAGGCCGTCCACGATGCCCTCGTACATCGTCGCCCACGACGTGCCGTACCAGTACCGCCCGACGAGGCCGGTGAACGCGATGCCGACCAACAGCGGTAGCTGAGGGTCCAGGTCCAGTGCGATGGCACCGACGCTGAGGAACAGCAGCATCCCGAACACGGGGACGAGCGCGGCCAACAGCGAGGGTCGCTCGTCCTCCGGGATGTCCTCGTACGTCAGCGGGTCGAACGAGAGTGTCGCCATTACGCGCCGAGTATGCAACTGACGCATTTGTATTCGTCGCCTTGATGCGTCATAGGCATTCGGTACCGTGGGGAGGGCTCACAGCGGACGCCGGCGGAGACGAAAGTATCATGAATAATGACGTTCCACAACGCGTATCAGATGACGTCTCTCCGCCGATGGCTCAGCGACGGTCGATGGCTCTGGGCCCTCGGCGGTGGCTCGCTTCTCTGGCACGCCTCTCACTCCGTCGACCACGCCACGACGTACGACAGTCTCCCCACGGCCCTGTTCAGCGTCCTCGGGCCGAGTGCGGCGTCGCTGTTCGTCCTCGGTCTCGGCGTCGCCGTGGGCCGTCGTTGGGGCCCCGCATCGCTCCGCGGCGTCGGCCGGTGGGCCCTCGTCGGCGCCGCCGGCCTGACGCTGGTCGGCCTCCTGACCGTCGCGTACTTCCGCACGAACGGCGTCGCGCTTCCGGAGTGGGTCCACTTCGTGCTGAACGCGACCACCGGCGGCGCCGCGGGCGGCGCACTCGTCGGCGTCTACGACGAACGCGCGTCGCGCATCGCCGCCACCCTGCGACGGGAGCAACAGCGCGTCGGACTGCTGAACCAGCGACTCCGCGTTCTGAACCGGGTGTTGCGGCACGACCTCAGAAACGACATGAACGTTATCCAGGCTACGCCTCGCTCCTCGAAGCCGACGACGACCCCGAGGTGGCCGGGCGCGCCGAGACGATTCGCCGGACCGCCGAGGAACTCACCTCGCTGGGCGAACGCGCGCGCCACCTCGAACGCCTCCTCGACGACGAGACGGCCGAGACGCGGACGGACCTCGCGGCCGTCGTCGAACGCCGACTCGACGCGTTCGAGCGAGAGTACCCCCACGCGCAGGTCCGGGTCGACGTTCCCGACCGGGCACCGGTCGGTCCGGTCCCCCTCGTGGGCGTCGTCGTCGACTTGCTCGTCGAGAACGCCGTCGTCCACAACGACCGGGAGGAACCGATGGTGTCGGTCGGCGTCCGGACCGCCGAGGACCACGTCGTCCTCCGCGTCGCCGACGACGGCCCCGGCATCCCCGAGTCCGAACGCGCCGTCTTCGAGTCGGGGACGGAGACGCCGCTTCGCCACTCGGAGGGCCTCGGTCTCTGGGTGGTCGAGTGGGCCGTCACCGAGGCGGGCGGGCGACTCGACCTGCGCGACCGAGCGGTCGGCACCGTCGTCTCCGTCGCCCTCCCGCGCGTGGAACCGTCGCCGGCGGCGGCGACCGACGCGGCCCGCGACGCCGCCCCCGTCGCCGACCGCTGGGGCCCCTCACTCCAGTCGCTCCGCGGCGGCCCGGAGTAGTCCGTCGAGAATCTCCGGCGTGGTGGGGTGGTACGCGCGGTCCGGTATCGCTCGCACGTCCATCTCCTCCTCGACGACCACCTGCATCGTCTTGGCCATCACGTCCGCGTGGTAGTGCAGGCCCTGGTAGCCGAGGACGGTGCCGTCCGTCGCGACGACGAGCGAGGCCCGCCCTCTGGGCGTGAGCTTCGTCTTGAACACGCCATCGCTGGACGCCTCGCGGTGGACGACGTGGGAGTCCAGACCCGCCTCCTCGGCGGACGCCTCCGAGTGTCCGACGCGCGCGTACGGGTAGACGCTCGCCCCCGAGAAGACGACGTGGTGGTGGACGTTGTCGTACTCGCGGAGCGAATCGTCCCGCACGTCCGCGAGGACGTTCTCGGCGGCGACCGCACCCTGCTCTTTGGCGACGTGCAGGATTGGCTCTCGCCCGTTCGCGTCGCCGACGACGTACACCCGGTCGTCGTCGCGCGCCTGCATCGTGTCGCGGACCCAGCCGTCCGACTCGGGGTCGACGCCCGTCTCCGCGAGGCCGAGGCCGTCTACCGCGGGCCGCCGTCCGGTGAACAGGAACAGTCGCTCGGCGTCGATTTCGTCCGTACCGTCCGGTCCCTCGACGTGCATCCGCACGCCGTCGTCGGTGGACTCGACCCGTCGCTCCTGCGTCTCGGTCCGTATCTCGACGCCGAACTCCTCGCGGTACAGCGACAGAATCTCCTCGCCGTACGCCGGGTCGGCTTGGTCGAGGGGACGTTCGTCGTGTTCGACGACGGTGAGGTCCACGCCCGCCTCCGCGAGGTAGGGGACGAGTTCGAGGCCGACGTAGCCGAACCCCATCACGCGCCCGAGTCCGGGAGGGCCGTCGCGTCCAACACGTCCGCGCTGGTCAGGTAGTCGACCCCGTCGATGCCGTCCACGTCGGGCACGTTCACCGACGACCCGGTGGCGACGACGACGTAGTCGGCGTCGACCCGTTCGTCGCCGATTCGGAGCGTTCTGTCGTCGACGAACTGCGCCCGTTCGTGGCGGAACTCGACGCCCTCGCGGCCGTCCATCCGGTGGACCGCCGCGCGGCGGTGCGAGGCGAAGTTCGACGTGTGTTCGTCCTTCGTCGCCACGACGGCGTCGAGGTCCATCTCCGGCGGGTCGCCGTCGAGACGGTGGTCGTGACGGGTCTGGTACCGGTGCGCGGCGGCCGACAGCACCTCTTTCGAGGGCATGCACCCGCGGAGGATGCAGAGGCCACCGCCGGGCGTCCCGTCGTCGACGAGCGTGAGGCGGTCTATCTCGTCGCCGACGTGTTCGACGAGTCGTTCCGCGGCGGCGCGCCGGCGCTTCCGTAGCGCCGACGATGACGACGTGTGTCATACTACCGTAGCGTACGGCGAGAAGAATAGGCGTTCGGGCGTCCACGTCCGACGCGGGCGTCCGAGCGACGGTCCGCGGGCGCGACTACCGCGAGATGGCGTCGGCGTCCTCTTCGACGACGGCGGCGACTTCCTCGGGCGTGACGACGGCCAGGTCGCCGTCGATGGTCCGCTTCAGCGACGCCGTCGCGGCGCCGTAAGCCAGCGACGAGGGCACGTCGCCGCCGTCGAGGCGGTTCGCGAGGAACCCGCCGACGAACGCGTCGCCCGTCCCGATGGCGTCGAACGTCTCGGCGGCGTAGACGCCCTGTTCGTACACCTCGCCGTCGTGGACCGCCACCGACCCCTCGTCGCTCAGCGTGACGATGGCCGTCTCGAAGTCGTACTCGTCGGCGAGTTCCCGCGCCACGTCCGTCGGGTCACCGCTCCGTCCGAGACAGGCCTCGATGTCGCGTTCGGCCCCGACGAGGACGTCGACGTGGGAGAACAGCGACTCGTACTTCTCGCCGGCTTCCTCGGGCGTCCACAGTTTCGAACGGTAGTTCAGGTCGAACGCGGTGGTCGTGTCGGCGTCCTGCGCCGTCTCCAGGAGCGACGCCGTCGTCTCCGCCAGCGTCGAAGAGAGCGCGGGGGTGATACCGCTGGTGTAGAACACCTCGGCGTTCCGAACCGCGCCGCGCGGCAGTTCGGCCGGCTTCGCCGTCGTGACGGCGGCGCCCGACCGGTCGTAGATGACGTTCGTTCCGCGCGGGTCGCCGCCGTGTTCGAGGTAGTACGTCCCCATCCGCGTCTCCCCGGAGTCGTCCCACGCGATGCCCGTCCGGACGCCGTGGCTCCGCAGTTCCGAGACGACGCGCCGACCGAGCGGCGAGTCCGGCAGTTTCGACAGCCAGACGGCGTCGCACCCCAGTCGCGCGGCGGCGACGGCGACGTTGCTCTCCGCGCCGCCCGCCTGCACGTCGAGTTCGCCGGTGCGTTCCAGTCGGTCGCCGCGCGGCGGCGAGAGGCGCAGCATCGTCTCCCCGAAGGTCACGATGTCGGTCATGGCTGCCCGTTCTTCGAGGCGGCATATAAGTCCGGCCGGTCCGCCATCGCCGCCGCTCACACCGGCGGCGGGCCGTCGTCACCCCGACTACTCCGACCGCCGGCCGCCGTGGCCGGGGTAGTCCCGTTCGAACCGGTCCGCTATCTCGTCGCGGCCGAACTCGACGACGACCGGTCGGCCGTGCGGGCAGGCGTACGGGTTCTCGCAGTCGTCGAGCGCCGACAGGAGGTCCACGACCGACCCCTCGGTCAGCGAGGTGTTGCCCGTCACCGACGGGTAACACGCGAGGTCCGCGAGGAGTTCGTCGGCGACGGCGTCCACCGTCTCGTGGCCGCCGTCCTCGCCGTCGGAGACG
>NZ_WPCD01000059.1:0-17160 GCF_009741955.1 Halogeometricum sp. CBA1124
CCGTCTGCGAGAGCGGGTTCGGCCACGCGGGCGTCGGCACGACCACCTCGTCGCCGGGGTCGGTCACCGTCAGGAGGGTCAGATAGAGCGCTTCGACGCCGCCCGTCGTGACCACGACCCGGTCGGCGTCGGCGGCCACGTCGCGGCCGCGCAGTCGGTCGGCGATGGCCTCGCGAAGGGGAGCGATGCCCGCGTTCGCCGTGTAGTTCGTCTCGCCGTCCCGCGCCGCCGTCGCCGCCGCCTCGACGACGTGGTCGGGCGTCCGGAAGTCGGGTTCGCCGACTTCGAGGTGGACGACGTCGTCGCCGTCGTGCGCGGCCGCGAGGTCGAACAGCCGCCGTATCTGCTGCGGTTCTATCTCCGCCACCCGGTTCGAGACGGTCGGGTCGGTCATCGGTTCTCCTGCGTCGTCGGGGGCCTTGGCTGTTGGGTCGCCGGCGCCGTCGTTCGCTCCCCGTTCGCACTCCCGTGCGCCCGCGGTCAGCCTTCGTCGGCCGTAAGAAAGTCCACGCGACCCCGAAAACGCCGAGGGGAGACACGATGAGTTCCGAAACGTCCGGCCCGTCCGGCGCGTCGCTCTCGTACCGGCACATCCTCGAACGCGAGATGGAGAACGCGCTACAGGAGATACACCGCCCGCCGGGCGGCGTCTTCCTCTCGGCGTTCGCCGCCGGTCTCAACCTGAGTTTCGGGGCGCTGTTCATGGCGATGGCGCTGACGTTCTCGGGCGGGTTCGACTCCACGCTCGTCCAGCAGGCGGTGTTGGCCGGCGTCTCCGCCGTCGCATTCCTGTTCGTCGTCGTCGGCCAGACGGAACTGTTCACCGCGCACTCGACGATGGCCGTCCTCCCCGTCCTCGACGGGCGCGCGTCGCTCGGGGACCTCGCGCGCGTCTGGGGCGTGACGTACGCGGGGAACCTCCTCGGCTGTGCGGCGTTCGCCGTCCTCGCCGCCACACTCGGGCCGGCGATGGGCGTCGTCGCGCCGCGGGCGTTCGGCACGCTGGCGTCCGCACTCCTCCCGTTCCCGTGTGGGTGATTCTTCTCAGCGGCGTCGTCGCCGGCTGGCTGATGGGGCTCGTGACGTGGCTCTCGGCGGCCAGTCGCGACACCGTCGGCCGAGTGCTGTTCGTCCTCCTCGGCACCGCGACGATCGGCTTCGGCCCGTTCCACCACAGCATCCTCGGGACGACGGAGGTGCTCACGGCGGCGATACTCCTCGGCGACGTCGGCGTCGACGGCTTCGCGCACTTCCTCGTGTGGACGACGCTCGGCAACGTCGTCGGCGGGTCCGTCTTCGTCGGCCTGCTCAACTACGGCCACGTCGCGCTGGCGGGCGAGGAACACGACGTGGAGTTCGAGTGACGACGCGCGTCGACGGCCGTCGCGTCGCGGCGGCGCGCGTTCGCCGGACGCTCACCACCGGTCTTCGAGGTGGTCGCGCGACCCCTCGCTTCGGGACCGGTCGTCCCGAGACCGGGTGCCGTCGGCGACCCGATGTCCGGTCTGGTCCGCTCTCCCCTCTACGCGTCGGCGATGCGCTCGACGGAGTCGACGAGGCGGACGAACGCACCGAGGAGGTAGTACGCGAGGAACAGGCCGTACACGAGGGCGCAGAACAGGACGCCGAGCAGAATCTGTCCGGCGACGACGACGCTGTACGCGAGGACGAGGAGGCAGAGTACCGCGACTCCTGCCTTGACGCCCCGGGACGGGGCGGACGGCTGGTCGGACATGACCGGGTGTTGCACCGTTCAGGGTATCAAGATTGTCCCCTCGACACTACACTTAATTACCCCCTCGATGAACGGTTCGACGTGCCTCTGCAGGGAGACAGTCGGGGGGTGAGCGACGTGCTGGGGTTCGTCCTCGTGTTCGGCCTCGTCGTCGCCTCCGTCGGAACGGTGTACGCCTTCGGGGTGGGGGAACTCCGAGACGCGCGCGACTACGAACGGGTGAACAACGCCGAACGCGCGTTCGAGGTGTTCGCCGACAACGTCGACGACGTGGCCCGCCGCGGCGCGCCGAGTCGCGGGACGGAACTCAAACTCGCCGACTCCACGCTCGGATACGGCGAGACGACGGTGAACGTCAGCCTCGACGCCACGCCGGCGACGCCCGCCGCGAACGCGAACAACTCGACGGGTGCCGTCTCGCTGTCGCCAGTCGTGATGACCCTCGGCGACGCCGGCGAGGTGCGGTACGCGACGGGGGCCGTCCTGCGGACGGACGGGGACGGCCCGCCGCGGATGGTCCACGAACCCGACTTCGTGTTCGACGAGGACCGCGTCGTCGTCCAACTCGTGCGGTCGGTTCCTCAGGGGACCACGCAGGTGGGGGGCGAGCGAATCGCCCGCATCCGGACCGTCGAGACGTCCCGGACGACGCTCCTGACGCGGACCGACGCGTCAGTGACGCTCCGGTTCAACGTCTCGTCGCCGTACGCGCCGGCGTGGGGCGACTACTTCGAGTCCGAGGGGTTCTCCTGCGACGCCTACACCGACAGTTCGACCGCGGTGTCCTGCAGTCTCGACGACGTGTCGCGCGTCTCCGTCGTCCGCGCCACCGTCCAGACGGCGTTCGAGTGACGCCAGGCGGCGTTCGAGTGATGCAGAGGGCGACGCGAGCGGGGTCACAACCGACGTGGTTCGACCCGGCGGCGGTGCTCGGTCACTCCAGTTCGACCGTGACGTTGTTCTCCGTCACGTGGAGGAACGTGATGTATCGGGAGGAGGTGGTGGTGTCGTACCGGAGTTCGCCCGTCGAATCGTCCACGTCGAGTCGGGCTTTCCCGCTGTTTCCGGGGCCGTGCCAGACGCTCAGGTCGAACTCCGGCGCGAAGAAACTGAGGTAGTGTCTGGTGAGGTGGCCGGCCGCCGTCTCCTCGCCCGGCGTGAACGTGGTGTTCTCGCCGTCGGCACCCGAGTGGTTGAACTGCGCCTCCGAGGCGAGGGGAGCGTCCCACGTCAGCGACGTCTCGTCCGTCGCCCCGGGGCCGCCGTAGGTCATCGACATGGGACTCGTGTAGTTCACCGAGATGGTCTCCGTCGAGCAGTCGATGCTGACCGGCCCGGTTCCGGCGGGGATGCTGTCGTTCGTCCAGACGTGCTGGCTCCCGCTCCCGTTGCGGTAGTAGACGGCCATCGTCATGTCCGCGTCCTTCCCGTTCTTGCAGTAGTTCCCGATTCCCTTCGGGACGTGGACCACCGTCTCGTACGCCTGCGCGCCCTTCGTCGCGTAGAACGAGAAGTCCATGTTGTTGTTGCCGCCGTTGGACTTCGCGAGCGACACCTCGAACTGCTTGATGGGGTGTTTGGCGGCCATCCCGCGAATCTCGACGCCCTCGTTCTTCGCCGGGAGGGCGAACGACCCGACCATCCCCACGGTGGCGAGTTCCAGCGTCGCGGTCCGGTTCGCGTGGTCGAGGGTGACGTTCCCGGTGGTGCGCGTGCGGAAATACTCCGCCCATCCGCGGTAGAACTCGCTCTGGACGGTGACGTTCACCGACCCGTTGCGGACCGGATTGCGGTACGGCGTCGTCCCGTCGGCGTACGTCTCCCACCCCGGGCCGGACGCGTCCGGTTTCGGGTAGACGCGCGCCACCTCGTCGCGCCGCGAGACCACCGCTCGCACCCGGCCCGACCCGGAGTCGGCGTTCCGAACGCGGACCACGGGGAGCGTGAGCGTCGCGTCGCGGTAGTGGAACTCCGGCGGCGACACCATCGACGTGCCGCCCTCGCTCTGCCGCCAGACGCCGCCGCCCTGGTACGTCACGTCGGTGGTCTCGGTTCGGTAGGTGACCGACCCGAGCGAGGCGTTGTAGACCACTTCGTCGCTGTCGGCGGAGTAGTTGTAGTGAGTGATGCGTATCCACCCGTCGTCGGGCGAGACGGCGTACTGGCCGTCCGAGGAACTCCGAAGCGACACCGACTCGCGTCCGGTCTGTCCCAACCCCACCATCGCGGTGACGGCGTCGAACTGCGTCATCGACTGCTCGGCGCGTTCGACATCCACCGACTGCTGGGTCGCGGACATCGCCGACGACCCGACGCCGACGATGATGCCCGTCCCCAGGAGCGTCATCCCGAGGAGGAGGACGACGGCGACGGTGGAGGAGACGGCGCGCCGGTCGGGGGCCACCGACCGCATCAGACGCCACCCCCGGGTGCGGCGGCGAACGCCGACGGCGGCGCGACGGCGGGCGAGACGTCGTCGCCGGCCTCGAACGACAGCGTGTCGGCCGCCGGGTCGTAGACGACGACGACGCTCCCGCCGGCGAGACTGGCCGACTCGACGTCGACGCCGGTGCGAACCGTCACGGTCACCGACTCGCCCGTCCGACCGGTCGAGAGGGTGATGTCGTGCGTCCGCGGCGTCGTCACCGACGGTTCGCTCACCTCGATTCGGTAGGGCGTCCCGGCGACGGTCCGCGGGAGGTCCACGCTCACGCGGACGGCGTTCGCGCCGTCGCCGGCGCGGACCATCCGGTCGACGTCCGCGGTGCGGGCGGCGACGCGTCGGAGAGCACCGACAGTTCCCGCTCTGCGACCTGACTGCGCTGGTCGTCGACGTACTGGCCCGTCCCGACCAACAGCACCGAGACGAGAACCGCGGTGATGGACAGCGTCAGCACGTATCCGAGCGTCGTGGAGACGCCGCGGTCGGCCTCACGCGCCCGCATTCGGCACCCCCACCGTGGCGTTGTAGTGCGTCTGCGGACTGCGGTAGATAACGGTCACGTCCGCGGTGTAGACGGCCGCCGTGTAGAACGGCGTCCCGGCGTCGCGCGACAGCGAGGGAAACGCCCCGCCGTCGGCACGCCGGTCGACGGCCACCGAGTACGTCCCGGCGGCCGCGTTCGAGGAGACGAACGTCACGTCGAACGGGTCGTCGGTCGTCGCGAACGCCCCGAGGGCCGGACAGGACTCGCCCGCCAGCGTCGCCGCCCGCGCGTCGAGCGTCACCCGCCCGTCGTCGGGCGCGCGGCACGTCCGGACGGTTCCGTCCGGTTCGCGGACGGTCACGCCCACGTTCCCGTCGTTCCGTTCGTAGACGAACAGCGACCGGTTCTCGCCGTCCGTCTCGGTGAGGTTCATCCGGAACGCGCCGTCCGCGACGAGTTGGCTCACGTCGTCGCCGTCGTCGGCCACGGGGGCGAGCGCCGACGTAGAGAGGTTCATCCTCGGCCCGCGGACGCCCGTCGCGCCGGTGACCGCCGTCCACTCCGTCGCGCCGCCCGGACTCGACAGGGCGCGCGCGGCGTCCGTCTGTGCGACCCGCGACCCGTTCCGGACAGTCACGACGCGCGTCTCCGTCCCGGTTCCCGAGAGCGCGCCGTGGGCGGCGGCGTCGTCACTCCAGTTGGCGACCCCGCGGCGCAGCGACTCGTTCAACGCCCGATAGGCCCCGTCGACGCCGACGGCGCTCGAATCGTTGTCGTGGCGGTTGACGTACGCGACCGTCCGTTCGGCGGCGACGACGGCCTCGGTGCGGTAGTTGACGACCTCTGTGGACTCGCTCACGTCCGACCGGGTGGCGACGTTGCCGGTGTAGATGGTCGTGTTCACGAGGAGCGAGAGGACGACGAACAGCGTCGCCATGGCGAGGGCGGTGACGAGGATGAGCTGTCCACGGTCCCCGTCGGTCACATCCGCCACGTCACCACCTCCACGACGACGACGTTCCGGACGGGACCGTCGGGCTCCACGTCCGGGGCGAAGTACGCGTCCCCGGCGTCGGCCAGCGTCGTCGCCGTCGGATTGCCGTCTCGGTCCCGGAGCCTGTCGTCGTCGTACAGCGTGATGGTCCACGTCGCGGTGGAGGCGTGGTCGCTCGGTTCGCCGAGGTAGACGACCTGCTCGCGGATTCGCTGGTCGTTCCGCCAGAAGTAGACGTTCAGGTTGTACGCGACGCCTCTGTCGAGGAGGGCGTCGTTCACGCCCGGCCCAGCGCGGTGTCGTCGGGCGCGCCGTCGTGGTAGCCGTCCCACGGGGCCCCGTGCCACTGCCGCTTCGAGTCGTTCCAGTACAGCAGGCCCGCCCGGAGCGTGCCGTTGGCCGCCTGCGTCGCGAGGACGTCCTCGGCGACGGTGGCCTGGTGGTCCTCGATGCGTTGGTTCGACGTGCTGCCCGTCAACGGCGTCACCGCCGTCACTTGAAGCGCGAAGGCGACGCTGGAGAGGAGCAGGATGCCCGCGGCGATGGCCTCCAGCGTGTGGGCCTGTCCGCGACGGTCCGGCGTCACCACACCCTCACCACCAGTTGCCGCGTCCGGTCGTCGACGAGGACGACGCGCCGCGTCGTCGCCACGCCCCGGTTGTCGGGCACGGGCGGCCCGGCGCGGAGTTCGCGGGCCGAACCGCCGATGCCGGGCGGTGCGTCGAGTTCGGCGACCGTCTCGCCGTCGTAGACGGTGACGTTCACGGCGACGTGCTCCGAGCCGAGCGTCGCGGCGACGGTGTCCGTGCTGGCGTCGAAGCCGCAGTCCACGCCGGTGTCAGTTCCCGTCTGCACCTGCCTGAAGAACGACCACGTGCACGTCGCGTTCAACGCGCCCGGCGTCGCCGGGTCGCCGAGAGCGTCGCCGGTCAGCGTCGCGGCGAGTCTGTCGCTCGTCTGCGTCCGGTCGGACGACGCGAACGGCTCGAAGATGCCGGGGACGAACGCGACGACGAAGACGACGACGAGGAGGAACACGCTGACGCCGACGACGAAGTCCATCGTCGTCTGGGCCCTGTCGTTCGGTCGCGAGCGAGAGTCGCGCACGCTCATCCGACCACCGCCCACACCGCCAGCGCGATGGTCTGGAGTATCACGACGAACTTGACGCCCGAGACGATGTCCGCGCTCCGGATGTAGCCGCTGATGAACCCCGAGAGCGTCGCCTGCAGCGTCACCGCGTGGAGGAACAGCAGCGAGAGCATCGCCGTGTCTACGGACCCGCCGAAACTCGGCCCGCCCTGAACCGCCTGCGACCCCGAACTGCTCGCACTCGCCTGCGAGGTGAGTCCGGCCATCACGTCGAGGAACTGCGTCTTCAGGATGGCCATCACCGCCAGCAGCGTCAGGTACGTCATCAGGATGATGGCCACCTGCATCCGCGTCCGCGACTTCCGCTCGCGTTCGATGTCGTCCTGGTTCTCCGACGCCTGCGCCGCCGTCGTCAGCACGTCCGTTATCTGGCTCGACGCCTCCTGCGCCTTCGAGATGAGCTTCACCGTCCGGGCGAGGCGGGGGATGTGGTACTTGTTGTTGAACTCGACGAGCGCCGACCGGAGACTCATCCCGTAGTTCACCTTCGCGTGCATCACGTCGAACTCGTCGGCGAGTTTGCCCGAGGAGGTGTCCGAGACGGTCTTGACCGATTCCAAGAGCGTCTGACCGGTGTCGTTGGCGCTCGACAGTTTGCGGAGGTTCTCCGACAGTTTGCCGACGACGGCCTGTCGAGAGCGGTTGTTCCAGCCGTGGAAGAACGCCAGCGGGATGCCGACGACGTAGACGGGGACGTACCACCAGACGAACGTCCCCCAGATGGGGTTCTCCAACATGCCGTCCCACGAGAGGGGGGCGGCCCCGCCGACGACGGCCGTCAGCACGAGGACGGACGCGGCCGGGACGGTGAGGACGAGCGTGTAGAGCGGGTGGTCCCTGAAGAAGAGGTGCGGGCGTTCGAGCAGCCGTTTCGTCTTGTACGTCCCCTCCCGGGAGCGGACCCGGTCGAAGAGGCGGGAGTCGCCGACGAAGCTCTCGACGAGTCCCATGTGAATCAGCCCCTCCCGGTGGCTCTGTTCGAGGCGGTCGGAGGCGCCGTCGGGTCTGAGGTAGCCGTCCCCCGGTTCGTCCTGCTTCACCGTCGAGACGAGGACGAGGAAGCCGACGCCGGTGAGCGGAATCAGGCCGTACACCGTCGCGTACAGCAGCGACTGCTGGGCCTGCCCCAGCATGCTCATGATGACGAGGATGATGATGAGAAGCAGGGGGAACAGCGAGAGCGTCATGTACATCTCCCCGAACAGTTCCAGCGTCTCCAGCGTCATCTCCTGCTCCTGTTTCGCGGTGCGGAGGTGCTTCTCCTTCTTGTCGTCGAGGAAGCGCTCCATGTTGCCGCCGGAGTTGACGATGGAGAGCATGTCGGTCAGGAACTGCGCCAGTTCGTCCGACGGCGTCACCATCGCCTGGTCGCGGATGGCGTTTCGGTAGTCGGTACCGAAGTACTCCGTCTCCTGGACGATGCTCTGGAACTCGCGGGCGACTTCGCCGTACGTGTCCTCGGCGCGACCCATCGCCTCCAGAATCTCCAGTTGGTTCAGCCCGCCCACCGAGAGGGCGTACATGAACGAGATGGCGTCGGGGAGGAGCATGTTTATCTCCCGCTTCCGACTCGACGCCTTCGAGAACGGGACGGCGACCAGCGTGCCGAACCCGGCGCCGAAGCCGATGCCGCCGAAGACGAGGCCGGAGACGAGGACGGCGAACGGCATCGTCAGCGACTCCAGCAGTTCGGCCGTCCGCGCGTCGGGCGTCGGGAGACCGATGCTGACCGTCTCCGCGGTGACGACGCCGAACGCGAACAGCGAGTAGCCGAGCAGCGACCCCAAGAGCCAGAGCGTCCCGCCCGCGAGAGCGCCGACGGCGAGGGCGCGCGCGAGGTACAACTCCACCGTCGCGGGCATCCGGGCCTGTTCGAGTTTCCGCTCGACGTCGTCCACGAAGTCGCCGTCCTCGTCGAACAGGAGGCGGAACAGCGGGTAGAACGCGTCGCCGAGCGTGTCGGTGTCCCGGTCGAAGCCGCCGGTTCCGGGCGAGTCGAGACTCATCTACGCGCCTCCCTCGGTTCCCCCGTCTCCGTCGCGTCCGCGGTATCTTCGTCGTCGCTGTTTCGGCCGCTGTCCGCGGTGTCTTCGTCGTCCTCGTCGCCTGCGGCGGCGTCCGTCTCGGCGTCGTCCCCGCCGGCGTCCGGGTCGACCACACCGTCCCTGTCGGCCGAACCGTCGGTCTCGTCGGAACCGGTGTCGTCGCCGAGGGCGTCCTCGGGGTCGGCGTTCTCGAACTCGCCGAAGCCCCACCCCTCCTCCTCCAACTCCTCGGAGGCGTCCTCGCCGAGGAGTTCCTCGATGAACTCCTCCTCCGAGGTGTCGGTGCCGCCCGCGGGTCGGTCGGAGTCGTCGCCGTCGGCCGACTCCGGCGACCGGTCGTCGGCCCCGTCGTCCGTCTCGGGCGTCGCCGTCGCGTCTGCGTCGTCTCCCCCTTCGTCCGCGGACTCGCCGTCCCCGCCTTCGCCGGCGTCCAACGGGGGCGCGCCGCCGTCTTCTAGTTCGCCCGGTCCGTCGTCGTCGCTCGCGTCGAGTTCCGACGGACCGTCCTCGCCCGCGTCGAGTTCGGGGGTCCTGCCGCGTCGCCTCGTCCAGGGCGTCGAGGGCCGTTCGGTCCTCGTACCGCGCGCTCACGTCGGGTTCGTCCGCGATGTGCCGGAGGGCGTCGGCCACCTCGTCGGCGTCGCGGCCGCGATAGTCGGGGAACAGTTCCTCCTCGGCGCGGGCGAGAATCTCCCGGCAGAGTTCGAGGACCTCCTCGGGCGGGTCCGGCCGCGGGACCATCTCCTCCTTCTTGGGGTCGACGTTGATGTGGACCGACTCCATCTCGCGGAGGTCTTCGAGGCTGCGTTCGAGGTCGTCCTCGGCCATCAGCGTGAGGATGGTCTCGGAGTCGTTGATGAACGCCTGCAGCGTCGCGGCCACCTGCGTGTACGTGTTGAGGCCGCGTTCGATGAGGTACGCGAGGACGACCTGCCGCACGAACAGTTCGTGCTGAAGCGTCTCCTCGGTCCACCCGCGGTCGAACCGAATCTCCTCCAACGTGTTCGAGGCGCCCATCTGCAGGAACTCGTCGGTCTCGGCCTGCCACTGGTAGACGTCCTGGACGTTTATCTCGTCGTTCTCGGCGTCGTAGTGGTTTATCTCGGTCAGGGACTTGTTCCGGCGGACCTTGTTCCCCTGCACCCGCGTCGACGTCTGGATGGACACCAGGTCGAGGGCGGAGAACATCGTCTTCGAGACGTTGATGGGGTCGGTCGTGAAGCGCTTCAGCACCTCGCCCACGCTGTCGGCGTGGAACGTCGTGTACGTCGTGTGCCCGGTGGACATCACCTGAAACAGCGTGCGCCCCTCCTCGCCCCGAATCTCTCCCATCACGATGTAGTCGGGTCGCTGTCGGAGTGCCGCTTCCAGCAGGTCGAACTCGTCCACGTCGCCCTTGTCGTCGTCGGAGAACGACGGCCGGGTGACGGAGGCGATCCAGTTTCGCTGCGGCAGTTCCACCTCCCGGGTGTCCTCGATGGAGACGATCTTCGAGTTCGAGGGGATGAAAAGCGACACCGCGTTCAGCGAGGTGGTCTTCCCCGAGGCCGTCCCGCCGGCGAAGATGAGCGACTTGTGATTCTCGATGCAGAGCCACAGGAACGCCATCTCCTCCAGCGAGAACGTGTTCCAGTTCACGAGGTCGATGGGCGTGAACGGCACGTCCTTGAACTGCCGGATGGTGTAGTTGGTCCCGTGGTCGGACACCTCGCGGCCCAGCGTGAGTTGCGCGCGGGAGCCGTCCGGTAGCGTCGCGTCCA
Organism: Halogeometricum sp. CBA1124; assembly: GCF_009741955.1. Lineage (NCBI taxonomy): Archaea > Methanobacteriati > Methanobacteriota > Halobacteria > Halobacteriales > Haloferacaceae > Halogeometricum > Halogeometricum sp. CBA1124. The sequence continues at coordinate 10,614 of NZ_WPCD01000059.1, forward strand.
CCTGCGGCCGCCGCTTGGAGATACCTTTCCCCGACCGCTGGGCGAGTTTCACGACGAAGTCGTCCAACTCGGTCTCCTCGTGGAGGACGTTCGTGATTATCTGCTCGTAGTCGGAGTGGTAGACGAACACCGGGGAGTTGTAGCCGTCGCAGGAGATGTCCTCGACGTTGATGTCGTGTTTGATGCCGTCGATTCGCTCGTAGCCGATGAAGTCCCGGCGGAGGTAGTAGAGCAGTTTCTCGACCTGATACTCCGTCAGCGTCTGGGCGTCGTCTTCGAGGACGGCCGGTTCGGGGCGGGCGGCGATGCCGTTCAGTCCGTCGTCCCGCCGCGGCGGTTCGGCGAACAGGCCGCCGAGACGGCCGCCGAACGACCCCTCGTCCAGGCCGAGTCGACGCGCGAACGACCCGAGCGACCCGTCGCGTGACTGCGACCCGCCGTCGGTCGCGGCACCGTCGTCCCCGAGTCCGAGACGGTCGAACAGACCGGCGACGGCGCCGGGGTCGGTCTCCTCGGTCGAACCATCGGGGCGGAACGAGAGCGAGAGTGCGTCCGAGTGGCCGTCGGGGCCGGGGTCGTACAGGTCGTACCGTTCCAACAGTTCGAGCGACTGTTGCTCGATGACGCGCCGGCGCGTCCCGTCGCCCGTCCCGATGCTGCTCTCGTCGTCGTACTTGATGGCCGTCCGCAACTTCCCGGTGAGAAACTCCGTGAGGTCCGTCTCGATGCGGTTCTGGTACGGTTCGACCACGTAGTACTTCTTCTCGTTCTCCTTGACGGAGTGGAAGAGGACGACGAACGAGTGGGGTTTGTTCACCCAGTACCGCTCGACTTCCCGAAAGTGGGTCTTCTTCTCCATCGGTACCGCCTTCTCGAGGTCGTAGCGGTTCGCCGCCGTCGTCCGGCCGCGTTCGTCCGAGAAGAAGGCGTCCTCGTCCAACTCCTCGTTCACGTCGACGGTTCGTTCCTCGACCACGTCGTCCAACTCCTCTGCGCGGTCTGCGCCGCGCGCGAGGGCGTTCTCGATACGTCGGGGTCGAACCCGAGAGCGTCCTCGGCGTCGAAGCGGTCTATCTCGCCGTCGTCGTCGCGGGGACGACTGCCGTCGTCCTCGTAGTAGTACTCCCGCTTGTAGTGCTCCCACATCCACGTGTCTTTGACGACGGGCGTGGTCTCGGGGTCGCAGAACTCGTCGAACGCCGCCTGGATGCGCTTGGCCTCGCCCGCCGCGTCCGCGATTTCGTCCTCGGTGTCGACGGGGTGGTGGCCGAGATACTGCTCGTCGGTCGGGTCCAGTTCGACGTTCTGCCAGTCGTCTCGCGTCGGCCGCGTCGGAGTGGGTGGTTCGTCGGCGTCGGCGTCGTCCCATCGGGACCCGCCGGACCGGTCGTGACTCTCCCGCGGGTCTCGCCCCCGGTAGAGCGACTCGACGTCCCCTTCCTCGCCGTACTCGTCGAGGAAGTGCGCCCACGTGTACTCGCCGACGCTGACCGTCGAGTCGTCCGCCTCGGCGGTCGCGTCCTGGTGGTCCCCGTCGGTCGCCGCGTCCCCCGGTGCGACGTCACCTTCCAGGGCCACCCGGTCGCCGCCGACCTCCCCCTCCAACGCGTCCTCGTCGTCGCCGTCCGAATCCCGTCGGACCGGCGAGGACGCGTCGTCGTCGGTAGCCATTGTTCCCCGGTGGTTGCCCCCCATCAAAAAGGCTTCTGGGGATTTAACGGTCTGTTTAGTGAGAATGCCAAGAGTTTGCACTCTGTATATTGTTGTATTTAATTTGGAATTCGGGAATGCAACTCCCGTGGTGCTTTATACCCCGTTTAAGTCCCGTTTATCTAACATTCTTTTTTGCGATAACGTCGGTCGTCGCCGCTCGGGTGTTCTGTCGCTTCTCGTAGGTCTAATACGAGATTAACTGACACGTTCGGCGGCTGTCGAGGTCGAATCGAGCGCTGAAGCTCGCACCCAGTCGGGCGAGTCGGTCGCGTCGCTGTTCTATCGGTGACGAGTCGTGAGCGGGAAGTCGCGAACGGTGCTCTCGGTCGGAGTCCGACGCGAGTGACGTGGCGGAACTCTCACGAGCGTAACGAGTGGCGGATTCGAACCGTGCCGAGACTCGCTTCGCTCGCCGGAAAACGGGCGTGACTGGGACTCCCGCGAGCGCAGCGAGAGGGAGTACGACACGACCGCGAGCCCGAGCGCAGCGAGGTCGAAGCGGGCGTGGCGGGATTCGAACCCGCGATCGAGAGGTTAGGAACCTCTCGCCCTATCCGCTAGGCCACACGCCCCGGCGTCGCTACGGGTGCGTCCCCTATAATACGTCCGAGTCGTGCGATTCGACCGCGCCGCGCGGCCGACTGTCGAACGCAGTCGCTCGGCGTGTCGCGTCGTCCGAGAAAGCCGGAGTGGAGAGAGCCTTCAGTTGGTTTCCGACGACGTCGAGGTGGAGGTGGAGGTGGCCGTCGTCGTCTCCTCGTCCTCCTCGTCGTCTTCGTCGCCGTTCTCCATCTGCTTGAGCTCTTCTTCGATTTCGTTGCGTCCGCGCTGGAACTCGCCCATGGCCTGACCCGTGGACCGAGCGAGCTTCGGAATCTTGTTCGCCCCGAACAGCAGCACGAGGACGAGCAGCACGATGAGGAGCTCCGGCCCACCCGGGATCCCTGGGAACAGGGGTACTATGGTTGACATCGCTAACTGGGCCTAACCTACTCGTAACTATAGGCTTTTTGCATCTCTCAGTCTCCTCGGCGGGCGTCCGAGCGGGCGCGAAAAACCGTCTCCGGCACCGTGAGTGCCTCTCGACGCCGATATTCGGCAATAAAAGACAATCTTCACAGACTGTCTTCGAATAGAACGTTCTGTCGGAAAAAACCGCTATCGAACGACAAAGGGTCAGCGAAACCAGAGAGCCCCTCCCCGACCGTCAGGGTTTCTCGTCTGCTGGGCGTTCAGACGGACGCATGCTAAACCGTCTGCTGTTCGTCGTGGCGCGACTGGCGTTCGGCGCCAAGTTCGCTCGCGACGGCTACGACAACCTCTCGAACCGCGAAGACATGGTCGGCTACGCCGAGAGCGTCGGCGTCCCGTTCGCGGACGTGCTGGTCCCGGCGGCGAGCGGTCTGCTCCTCGTCGGCGGCGTCCTGCTCGCGGTCGGTCTCGCACCCCTGTTCGGCGTCGTCGCCATCGCCGCGTTCCTCCTCGGCGTGACGCCGCAGATGCACGACTTCTGGAACATGGAGGGCGACCAACGGGCCGACGAGTTCGACGCCTTCCTCCGGAACGCCTCGTTCCTCGGCGCGGCCATCGCGTTCGCGGTGGCGATGCGCGAACGCGGCGAGAACTGACTGACTTCGGAACGTTCAACCGCGCCTCCGACGAGGATTGCGTATGCTCGAAGTCGGAGACGAGGCCCCGGACTTCACCGCACCGCTCGCGAACGGCGACGTCGAGTCGTTCACGCTCTCTGACCGCCTCGACGAAGCCCCCGTCGTCCTCGCGTTCTTTCCCGCCGCGTTCACGAGTACCTGCACCACCGAGATGTGCACGTTCCGCGACCGGATGGCGAACTTCGAGGACGTGGGCGCGACGGTGTACGGCGTCAGCATCGACACGCCGTTCACGCTCAACGAGTTCCGGCGGCAGAACGACCTCAACTTCGCGCTCGTCAGCGACACGAACCGCGAGATAATCCCCGACTACGACGTGTCGATGGACTTCGAGTCGGCCGGGGTTCGGAACGTCGCCAAGCGCGCGGTGTTCGTCGTCGACGCCGACCGCACGGTGTCGTACGCGTGGGTGTCCGACGACCCCGGCGCGGAACCCGACTACGACGAAGTCGCGGCGGCGGCGGAGTCGGCCCGGAACTGACCTCGGAGGGGGGCGACCGGAGATTCTTTCACCCCGCGAACGTAGTGTGCGACGGCATGGCCGAAGCAACAGACGACGTCACGGACAACGGCGGGCGAAAGTACGACCCCGACGAGAGTCACAGCTTCCCCGACGAGAAACTCAACGAGATACTGCCCACGCTCCTCGACGACCCCGAGGTGAACACGTATCTCAGAGCGCAGAACGTCAACGCCGTCACCCGAAAGGGGTACAACGACCACGGCGAGAAGCACATCGAAATCGTCCGCAACCGCGCGCTCCGCCTGTACGACCTCCTGAGGCCGGCGGCGTCGAGTTCAACGGCGCGGCCGAACAGGGCCTGAACGAGGAGGACGAGGCGGTCATCGTCGCCCTCGCTGCGACCATCCACGACATCGGGCACGTGGTCCACCGGGACGACCACGCCTACTACTCGATTCCGCTCGCCGCCGACCTGTTGGACCGCTTCCTCCCGCGGTTCTACGACACCTCGGAGGTCGTCCGGATGAAGGCGGAAGTGCTCCACGCCATCCTCTGTCACCACACCGAGGAGGACCCCTTGACGACGGAGGCGGGCGTCATCCGCGTCGCGGACGCGCTCGACATGGAACGCGGCCGGTCCCGGATTCCGTACGAGAAGGGCGGCCGCGGCATCAACACGCTGTCCAGTCAGGCGATAGACAACGTGACGCTCGAACCGGGCGACAGCAAGGCCGTCCTCGTCGAGATAGAGATGGTCAACGCCGCGGGCGTCTACCAGGTGGACAACCTCCTGAAGGCGAAACTCCACAAGTCCGGACTGGAAGACCACGTCCGCATCGTCGCGGTCAACACGAAGGCCGACGACCAACTCGTCGAGCGCATCGAACTGTAGCACGCGCCGGAGGACGCGAGAACCGTTCGTTCCCTCGTCTCAGTCGTCGAGCGAACCCGAGACCTCTTGCAGGCCGGCCACCGTGAGTTCGCCGCCGAGCGTCCGGTTCGGGTACGGGATGTCGATACCCAGTTCGTCGAACCGCTGTTTGACCCGCTTGATGTACTCGGCCTTCGTCTTCACGAAGTCGGCGCGACTGGGGTTGGATATCCAGAACCGCGAGGTGAGGACGACCGAGGAGTCGCCCAGTTCGGTCAGGCGGACCGTCGGAGCGGGGTCGTCCAGAATCTCCGGGTCCGACTGCGCCTCCTCGACGATGACCTCCGTCGCGGCGTCGATGTCGGCGTCGTAGCCGATGCCGAACGGCACCTGCAGGCGGAGCGTGTCCTTGGCGACGGGGTTCTTGATGACGCCGTCGGTGAGTTGGGAGTTCGGCACGGTGAGCAGTTCGTTGTCGAACGTGCGGACGCGCGAGACGCGGAAACTGATGTCCTCGACGACGCCCGAGTTGCCGTCCCACTCGATCCAGTCGCCGATGCGGAACGGCTTGTCCGTGTAGATGAAGACGCCGGCGACGAAGTTCTGGAGCACGTCCTGCATCGCGAAGCCGATGGCGAGCGTCGCCGCCGCCGCGATGGTCGCCAGCGACTGCAGGAAGTTCGGAAGCCCCGCGGCGCCGAACGCGACGGTGACGGCGACGAAGACGACGACGATTCCGAGGAGACGCCGGAGCGGTTTCTGTGCGTGCGCTTCGAGGTCACGCGAGTTCATCACCCGGTCGGCGAGTGGGAAGGCGAGCCCCCGACCGAGCAGGTAGACGGCGGCGAACGCGGCGGCGAACGCGATGATTCGGCCGAGGAGTTCGGCGACGCCCGCCGGAATGCCGAACCCCGCGAGGAACTCGCCGACGGCCTCGTACAGGCCGGAGTCGGCGCTCTGTTGGAGGGCTACAGCACCGATACTCATCGATGGACGACGCCGGTGTTCCCCCGGGTCTCGACGACGTCGGCGTCCACCCGCCCCGCGAGTTCGTCGGTGAGTTCCTCGACGGTGGTGCCGGCGCGCGCCGACCGCAGGAACTTGATCTTCACCAGGTCGCTGCGCTTCAGTTGGTCGTCCAACTCCTCTTCGACGGCGCTGATTCCGCTCTTGCCGACCCAGACGGTCACGTCGAGGTCGTGCGCCTCCTTCCGAGGTCGTGGTCAGTCATACGTAGCTTCAACGGGTGGAGGGGTTTGAACGTTGAGGATTCGGCTCGTCTCACTCGAACGGGTAGCGCTCCGTCGCGCCGCACTCCAGACAGCGGACGACGACGCGGCCCCGGTGGACGCGGACGCGGGCGTTCCGACCCGGTCGGAGGTAGACGTCGCAGGCGTCGCAGGTCGAGCGCTGAAACGACTTCGGCAGACCGCACCGGTTCCGCTCCGCGAGGCGGCGGGCGAGACGGACGTACTCGCGAGCGCGGTCGTACTCGTCCTCGGTCGCCGCCTCGCGGGCGAGTTCGTGCAGGCGCTCGATGCGTTCCTCCGCGATGCTCATGTCCCGAGGAGAGAGACCGCCGGGCAAAGTCGTTCCGCTCCGACCGCGGCGGGGGCGCGCGGTCCGACCGCGAGTCGGTAGGGTGAAACCGTCCCCCGCGGAAGTCGGAGTGACCGTGAGTCTCCGCGCGCTGAACTACCTCGAACTCGAATCGCACCTCGACCGGAGCGGAATCGGGACGGCGGCCGACCAGCAACGCGCGGCGCTCGAACGGACCGACGTGGACGTCGTCACCTCGCCGTGGCAGGGCGGGTCGCTCCCCCGCGCGGG